>CAJAFH010000136.1 GCA_903939005.1 uncultured Actinomycetes bacterium
ACATCGGCAGTTTGCGCTTTTGCTTTAGCTTTAGCCGCAAAGCATTGCGTGCCATAAGCACAAACGTCAGCGCCGACACATTCGCGACCAGATAGCGAATTGGCTAACCACACTCGGCGATCAACATCAGGAGCATCATCACGATCACCACTAACTCCAGGGGTCTTGGCCCAAGCAGTTAACCGATTGGCATCTTTTCCTAAACTAGAAATCTCAAGCAGAACTTCGCCATCAGGGTCAGCAGTTTCCGAATTCATTTTCTGCAAGCAAACATAATTACCAACACCTTTATATACGGCATAGGTGATTTCGCGACCAAGCACTTTTTCAAGTGCGGGCACAACTGCTGGTAGATCGCGTTCGACTAACTGACGTTGCAGCGCAAGAGTGGCAGTTGCCACTAAAACTTTTCGGCCATGAACTAATGCGGGTACTAAATAAGCTAGTGATTTTCCGGTGCCAGTACCTGCTTGCACCATTAAATGATGTTGATCGCTAAGTGCGTTCGCTACAGCTTCGGCCATTTCAATCTGACCTTCACGAGTTTGCCCACCGATTGCCGCAACGGCAGCCTCAAGGGCTTTACGAGTTTGGGTAGACAAAGCGCTGCTCACAGAGCCAACCTTAACTACTTTGCTTTACTGCGCAGTCCAGCCGCCATCAACTGGGATTGCTGCGCCAGTTATGTTGTGCGCTGCTGGATTACATAGCCAAAGGGCAAGTGCGCCAATATCACTTGGCGTAGACATCCGTTGGCTTGGTTGTTTCTCACTAAGCAAATCTGCAATACCTGCGGCTCGATCACCATTGTGTTGATCAACACGGGCTTGAATTTGTGGCTCGATAAGTGCGGTTTCCACCCAACCTGGACAGATCGCATTGATTGTTACGCCACCAGAATTACGATCACCCACGTTGGCATATTCCAATGCAGCAACTTTTGTTAAACCAACAACGCCATGTTTAGCAGCCACATAAGGCGCTTTTGCAGCAGATGCCACTAAACCGTGCACGGAGGCAATATTTATAACGCGACCAGAGCCACGCTTAGCCATTTCGGGCAATAGCAAACGCATGGTGTCGAAGAAAGAGGAAAGATTAATTGCGATGATGTCATTCCATTTACTTCGTGGCATGTCAGCAATAGTTGCAGTGTGCTGAATTCCGGCGTTATTGACCAAAATATCTACTGCCCCACCACTAAGTATTTTCGCAATCAGCGCTTCAGTCGCATCGCTATCGCGCAGATCTGAAACATGACTTTCAACTTTGCTCGCACCGGCTGCCATCACGGCGCTTTCTGCTTTAGCAATAGTTTCGGCATCAGCTAAGCCATGCAGAATGATTGCCGCACCTTCGCTGGCCAGTGAGGTAGCAATACCTAGGCCAATTCCCTGAAATGAACCAGTTACAAATGCGCGCTTGCCCGCTAGTGAGTTACCCAATTACTTGCCTCCGTAAATTAATTCTGCAACTGCTTCGGCGCCAACTTCATCTAACAATATGTCGTAATGGTTGGTATCAGCAACGGTATGAACTTTTAACTTTGGATATTTCGGCAAAACTGCAGCCAACACGGGTTCTGGATACAAGCCGCCTTCTTCGTTCTGCAAGCCGCGAACTGCCCGAATGAAGAGCACATCTGCAGTCAACTTCTCGAGTGTCTTTTCAATTAATTTACTCACGAATAAATCTTCACTATCTTCTTCAACTGCTTTCGAGTTTGTGCGAGCCATTAGGTTTGGCGCTTCGCCCTGTAAGTCATATTCAATATATTCATCGAGGACTGGTGACCAACCTTTTGCAAATGCTGCTTGTGGTTTCCAGTAATTGCGATAAGCATCGGCAGATTCAAAGGTCATTGCTAGACGAGCCATAGCTGGTCCAAGAACGTATGGCATTACTTGAGCCACCGTCATACCAGGTGGTAGAGGTAGCGGGATTCCCCCATCAACTAAAATTAAGTTCTTAACTAATTTTGGTTCAGTTCCTTGCAGCGCAACCGCCACGAAGGCGCCCATTGAATGCCCAATCACATCGATACTTTCAGCACCAATAAATTTAATTACATCTGCCATATCGCGAGCATGGCTTTTCATGCCGAATGGGCCAGGCAAAGTATTAGATTCTCCGCGACCTCTAAGGTCTACGGCATAGGGCACATAACCACGTTCTACGAGTGATCTAGCGAACAGTTGAAATGCTCGGTTAGATGAT
Source organism: uncultured Actinomycetes bacterium (assembly GCA_903939005.1). Classification (GTDB taxonomy): domain Bacteria; phylum Actinomycetota; class Actinomycetes; order Nanopelagicales; family Nanopelagicaceae; genus Planktophila. Next base: position 2,218 of record CAJAFH010000136.1, read on the forward strand.
GTGACCCCATGAATAAGCAGTACTGGCAAATGGTTAACAGAAGGTGAATTGTTACCAAATCTATATAAAGCTAGCTGTCCGCCCTTTACCGGTACTGCAAATTTTTCAGTTGGGAGGTATCTCTCATTGGCCATGACTTAACTATAGATAACGAAACGTAATTCTTCTAGAGCCTAGCGAAATTCGGAAAATCAAGGCTTAACGCCTAAACTTATGCCTATGCAGATCGCCAATCGATCAGCTATTAATTTCTAAAGGAGATTAAATGTTTAAGAAGACCTCGATCAAGACCGCACTAGTTGCTGCTCTTGCAATCGCACTAGTTTCACCAGTATCGGCTCCAGCTAACGCCGCTACTGAAATCAAGATTGGTGTAATCACCACTACATCTGGCGGACTTAAGTCATACGGTGATGCATATATCGATGGCCTCGAGTGGGGTCTTAAGTACTACACAAACGGCAAGAATGCTGTCGATGGCCGTAAGTTTGTAATCACCAAAAAAGATGATGGCGCAGATCCTGCATCAGCAACTGCCTCATTTAAGGAAATGGTCGGAAACGGCACAAATATTATTGTTGGTACAGCTGCATCAGCAGTCGGTTTAACTCTTGCGCCACTTGCTGCACAGAATAAGGTTCTATACATTTCTGGTCCAGCGAAGAACGATGCAATTACCACAGCTGCTAATAAGTATGTATTCCGTTCAGGCAATACATCACTACAAGATTTCGCTCCTTTAGCTGGCATCAAGCCAATCAAGGGTAAGAAAGTTATTCTCTTCGTTGAAGATAACCCATTCGGCCTAGGCAACATCTACGCTGCTAAGGCTTACCTTGCTTCAAAGGGTGCGCTATTCGAAGAAATCAAAGTACCTACAACCACTGTTGACTTCACCCCATTTGCTAAGAAAGCAGCTGACGTAAAGGGCGATTACATCTTCATCGCTTGGTCAAATGCAGCAACTTCAGGTGCGATGTTTACTTCACTAATTCAGCAGAAGGCATATGCAACAGCACGACCAATCACAGGTCTTGCTGGTGTAGCTTCATACGACATCTACGGTTCACTATTTGAAGGTGCTAACGCAATCCTGACAAATAGCTACTTCCCAGGTGTAGTAAAGAGCAAGGCTGCAACAGCAATCGCAGCTGACTTTGCTAAGGCTGGTAAGCCACTAGATCTATTCACATCAACCGGTGTTAACGCCGCACAGATGATTATTCAGGCAGTTAAGGGCAATCCAAACCTAGATGTAGACAAGATGATTACAACTCTTGAATCATTTAAGTTTGTTGGTCTAACTGGACTAAACAAGGTCAACAAGTTAAACCACACCTTGATTCAGTCAATGTTCCTTGTAAAGCTAACTAAAGTTAATGGTCGCTATGTACCATCTCTAGTAAGCACTCTTTACAACGTAACAGTCTGATCTAGTTAATTAGATTGAAACTGGCCCTACATTTCGGTGTGGGGCCAGTTTCATTTTTCATACTTTTTCGTTGATTTTATGCTCAAGTAATTAGATAAATAAATTGGGAGCAGGTAGATTAGCCAAATGACCTCAGCACTAACAGTCGAAAATCTTGGCCTGACAATTGGTGGCGCCAAGATTCTTGAAGGTATTACTCTCTCGGTAAAACAAAATGAGACCTTGGGCATCATTGGCCCAAATGGCGCAGGCAAAACTTCTTTCTTTAATTTGCTCTCTGGTTTACGCGAAGCAACAACTGGCACAATTCACTTAGGTGAAAAAGAGATCACAAACTTAAAGCCACATCAACGTGCTCAGGCCGGTATCGCTCGCACCTTCCAAACTTCAAGTATTTTCCCATTTTTATCTTTGCTAGAAAATGTTCGAATTGCAGCCCAAGTCGCCGACGGTTCTTCGATGAATCTGACAAAGAGCGCCGACAAGTACAAAGAAGTTCTCTACCGGGCATCAGCTTGTCTTGAACAAGTTGGCCTACTTAGCAAAGGTGCACTATTTGCTGGTGCTCTTTCACATGGCGATAAGCGTCGGCTAGAGATTGCGATTGTCTTAGCATCGAAATCAGATGTTGTTCTACTGGATGAGCCAATGGCTGGCATGAGCGTTGAAAATATCCCAGCGCTAGTAGAAATTATTCGCTCGCTAGCAACCGTTCACAAGAAGACAGT
>CAJAFH010000137.1 GCA_903939005.1 uncultured Actinomycetes bacterium
GATTCACACATTGTCGATGTTTTCGGCCAGAAAATTTCGCTGCAGAAGAACCGCTCGCATGCCGTTGATAACTCAATTTATGCTGGTATTCGCCCTGAGAAATTCCGTATCTCTCGTTTAGGCACGCCAACTTCGGGAAATATTTTAACCGGTGGACACATTGAAGATGTTTCCTACATCGGTGTATCAACTCAGTATCAAGTTGAAATGCCATGGGGACAAGAACTAATGGTCTTTGAGCAAAACGACGATGGTGTTGCGCCATTTAGCAAGGACGAAGAAGTAAATATCTCTTGGGAACCAATTTTTACTTTCGGACTTCGTGGCGATGAAGATGCAACTGCTGGTTCTGAAGTTAACCCTGAAGAACTAGACGAAGAGTAAAAAAGCAATGCGCAAGATCAGTACTCCTTACCTTCTGCTCTTGCCGGGTGTTGCGTTTCTTTTTACTTTCTTTATTTTGCCGATTATTAATCTGGCTCAAACTTCAACTCAGACACCAGTTGGCGGGGGAGATACCGGTGAATTTGAGCAGACGCTGCATTTTTCAAATTACCTTGATGCCTTCTTGGAAAATAAAGAGCAATTCGGTCGCTCCTTTGTTTACGCGACTATCGCAACTCTTTTAGCGCTAGCAATTGCCTATCCGCTGGCATATGCCATCGCACTTAAAGGCGGCAAGCTAAAGAACTTTATGTTGATTCTTGTGATCGCACCATTCTTTACCTCCTTTTTACTTCGCACCGTGGCCTGGAAACAGATACTCGGCGAAGAAGGCTTTGTAGTTCCAACGCTTCGAACTATTGGCATCATTAGCGATAGCACAACTCTGACTTCGACTTCCTTTGCAGTTGTTATGGGTATGACCTATAACTTCCTGCCGTTTATGACGTTGCCACTTTATGCCTCAATTGATCGCATTGATCCACGCACACTTGAGGCCTCTGGCGATCTATATGCCAATGGCTTTACGACATTCCGCAGAGTTACTTTGCCGCTCTCAATGCCAGGTGTAGTCGCAGGTACGTTGCTTACTTTTATCCCAGCAGCCGGCGACTATGTAAACGCGGCAATCTTGGGTAGCCCAAATACCAAGATGATCGGTAACGTGATTGAGTCGCGTTATCTTAAAATTGTTGACTACCCGACGGCTGCTGCTCTTTCATTTACGCTGATGATCGTTATTTTGATACTGGTAACTGTCTATGTGCGCAAAGCCGGTACCGAGGAGTTGGTATGAGCCATAAAGTTAAAGATGCCACGATTCCTCACATTCCAACTGGCGCTCGTATTTCGCGCTGGATTGGCCGTAACTTAATTCGGATCTATGCCGTCTTTGCTTTCACCTATCTCTTCATTCCAGTTGCCTACACATTTGCCTTCTCATTTAATGATTCAGGCAAGAGCAACTTGATTTGGAAAGGTTTTACTTTCGGTAACTGGCAGAACCCATGTGGTGCACCTGAAGTTTGTACCGCGCTAGTAAACTCAATCAAGATTGGTTTCTTAGCCACTTTCTTTTCGACAATTCTGGGCACCATGATTGCTTTTGCAATCGGTCGCTATAGCTTTAAGGGTCGCTCAACTTCTAACTTAATGATTTTCTTGCCAATGGCAACTCCGGAAATTGTTCTAGGCGCTTCGCTACTCTCACTTTTCTTAGTATTTAAAATTAACCCTGGCTTCTGGCCAACCGTAATTGCACATGTGGTTTTCTGTGTTTCATTTGTGGTGGTCACGGTGAAAGCGCGAATAGCCAGCTTAGATCCGCGCCTTGAGCAAGCGGCGATGGATCTTTATGCCAACGAACGCGAAACTTTCCGCCGGGTCACTCTGCCGTTAGTAGCACCTGGAATCGCAGCTGCTGCGCTATTAGCATTTAGCTTATCTTTTGATGATTACATCATCACCAACTTCAATTCGGGTACGTTAAAAACATTCCCAGAGTTTGTTTATGCCTCGGCAGCGCGAGGAATTCCGGCACAAGCCAACGTAATTGGTTCGGCGATGTTTTTCTTAGCGCTGGCAATCGTGATAACTGGGCAGATTGTGGGTCGTAAGCGTAAAGTGAGCGCATGACCAATCACGGCAATCTGTACGGCCCCAGCTTTACCTTCTTAGGCATTCCAGCTTGTGATCTTGAGGTGCCAGCTAGTTATGCCGATGCCGATGTAATCATTCTGGGCGCTCCGATTGATTCTGGAACCTCACATAGATCTGGTGCGAAATTTGGTCCGCAAGCAATTCGTGGTGGCGATTATTTGCCGCACGATGGCGAACGTCCACACTTAGCACTTCGCACCGATGGCCTGAAAGATCTAAAAGTTTATGATGCTGGCGATTTATTAATGCCCGGCGGAGATTTAGTTGCTTCCCTTGAAGTATTAGCCAATGCCACTGAGCAGATTTCTCGTGCGGGCATAATTCCAGTAATTCTTGGTGGCGATCATTCAATTGCATCGGCCGACGTGGCAGGTATTGCTAAACACCGCGGGCTTGGCAAAATTTCAATGATTCACTTTGATGCACACGCAGATACTGGCGCTGATCAAATGGGCGCTCTCGTTGGTCACGGCACCCCAATGCGCAGATTAATCGATGGCGGTTTTGTGCGCGGTGATCGTTTCTTGCAGTTAGGTTTGCGTGGCTACTGGCCAGATAACGAGACTCTAAATTGGATGCGCGATCAAGGCATGCGCAGTTACGAAATGACTGAGATCCATCATCGTGGCCTCGGCCCAGTACTTGATGAATCTTTTGCAACCCTTACTAATCAATGCGACGGCGTTTTCTTATCCGTTGATATCGATGTAGTTGATCCCGGAATGGCGCCAGGTACTGGAACCCCTGAACCTGGTGGTATGACTAGTCGCGAATTGCTAGAAGCAGTACGCCGAATTTGTTTAGAGCTACCAATTGTCGGAATCGATGTGGTTGAGGTTGCGCCAGCATTTGATAGCGCTGACATAACAGCGATCTTGGCTAACCGAGTAGTTCTCGAAGCACTTAGTGCAATTGCTAAGCGTCGCAACGGCACGCCTTATTCACCAACTCAGAATCTGCTTGATCGATAATAAATGCGCGATTTAGTAATTCTCGGTTCAACCGGGTCGATTGGTGTGCAGGCACTTGAAATCGTTGCAGCAAACCCAGGTGTTTTCAACGTTGTTGCAATCAGTGCATACGGCAGTAATCCAGCGACAATTATTGAGCAAGCCCGCACCTATAAAGTGCAAGTAATTGGCGTAGTAAAAGGCGCTGAGGAAATTCGCGAAGCGTTGCCTGGCGTGACGGTAATTGATGGCCCCAATGCAGCCAGTGAAATTGCCGCAATAACTTGCGAAGTGGTTCTTAATGGGATTACTGGTTCGATTGGCTTAGGGCCAACGCTGGCAGCGCTCGAAGTTGGAAATAAATTAGCGCTTGCAAATAAGGAATCACTCGTTGCCGCTGGTGAATTAGTAATGTCTAAGGCCAGCGAAAATCAATTAATTCCAGTTGATTCTGAACATAGTGCTATTTGGCAGAGTGCCATGGCGGGCAAGAAGTCCGAGATCGCTAAATTAATGTTAACGGCAAGTGGTGGACCATTTAGAAATCGTCGTGATCTAAGCGATGTCACAATTGCCGAAGCGCTTGCACACCCAACTTGGGCGATGGGCCAAGTGGTCACAATTAACTCGGCAACGCTAATGAACAAATCACTTGAAATTATCGAGGCGCATTACTTATTTGATATGCCCTATCGTCAGATCGAAGCTGTAATTCATCCGCAATCGATTGTGCATTCGATGGTGGAATATGTTGATGGTTCGACTCTTGCGCAGCTAAGCCCACCAAATATGAAAGGCCCGATTGCTTACGCCATTAATTGGCCAGTGCGACTACCGGGTGCAACAAAGACGATGGATTGGTCGCAAGCACACACGCTTGAATTTGAACCAATTGATAATGAACGATTCCCGGTAATTGAACTTGCTCGCAGATGCGGTGAACTGGGTGGGGGATTGCCAGCCATCTTTAATGCGGCAAACGAAGTTGCAGTTGCTGCGTTCTTAGCCGGGCAGATCTCGTTTAACTCAATTATTGAAAGTGTTGATTTAACCGTGCAGAAGTTAGGTTCGGCTGTGAATCCAATCAGAGATCTCGCAGATGTCAGTGCCATCGAGAATGATGCCCGTAAAGTAGCGGGCGAGATCCTTGAGAAAGTGGCGAAGTAATGGAATTTATCGGCATAGTGGCATTTGTAGCAGCGTTGCTCTTCTCAGTAATGGTGCATGAATTCGGGCACTACATAACTGCTCGTAAATTTGGCATGAAAGTTACTGAATTTTTCTTAGGTTTCGGCAAGCGCATCTGGTCTACACAACGCGGTGAAACTGAGTTTGGCATCAAGGCAATTCCAGCTGGCGGTTACTGCCGAATCTCGGGTATGACAGTTCGCGACGAGATGGATCTGGGCGAAGAAGATCGCGCTTTTATCAAGGCATCTTCCGGGCGCAAATTGATCGTACTTGGCGCTGGCTCTTTTCTACA
>CAJAFH010000138.1 GCA_903939005.1 uncultured Actinomycetes bacterium
GCAACTCAACTAACTGTTCAAACTTTGGTCGGCGCAGCCAAACTTTTGGCCGAGAGCGGCAAAACTGCGACTGAGCTTCGTGAAAATGTAACGAGTCCTAATGGCACCACGGCTGCTGCGCTAAATTCTTTTAGCGATGGAGATTTATCAAAATTAGTTGCGAAATCAATGAAGGCGGCTCGTGATCGTTCGATCGAATTAGCTTAAATGTTTAGAAAAATCACGGTACTACTTAGCGCCTTACTGATTATTTCTACGAATCCGCTAATTGCAGCCCCAGTAGCTCCATTAACCATCGTAAAAGCGATACCAATGGATCAAGATATTGCCGGAATGTTAGTTGGCGATAGCGCAATCTATTTATTCGGAAATACTCCAACAGGGGGTTATGTAACCGCACTTAACAAAGATGGCTCTCAGAAATGGCTGCACAGCTTCTCTGACCTAAGAGCTTTCACGATTTCAGCTGGCGCACTCGATGTCAGTGGAGATATCTGGTTAGCCGGTGCTTCTGCCGCCCCGATCGCGATTGCAGGCGCTGCCAATCCATCACCAACAGCTACGAATCCTGATGGCGTCGTAATCGGAGATGAAGGTGCAATTCGCCCTGATTTGAATAACTTAACTCTCTGGAAAGTAAGCAGTGCAGGAAGTGGCGCTGGTAAATATGAGTTACCACTTACTGCACCAGTCCTGCCGACTTCATTAAGCGTTAATAAAAGCGGAATTTCAATAGTTGCTTGGCAGTCCGCCGGCTCAATGTTTGTGGCGGCAGATTTATTAGGAAAATTTGGCAAACCGCTAAGAGTTGGCAAAACGACTACAACTTTAGATAAAGTGATTCGAAACAGTGATGGCAGCAGTATTTTGCTAGGTAGCGGCACAGAACTATTTTTAGGAAATAAGGCTATAGGTATTCGCGACGGTCTAATCGTAAAAGTTGATGGATCACCAAAAATTGTGCAATCAGTTAGAAGCGGCGAAAAGGGGGCTACTAGAAATTGGGCAAGTGCTACATCTTCACTTCTGCTCGGCGGCTACTTAAAGAGTAAAACTGCATCTCTTGCCACGATTACTAAGTTCGGAACAACTTTGAAACCAACTTGGACAGTTAGATATAAAGCAACCTCAAGTGCAGTTGTTGCTAACGGTGCCAGTTCAACAACTTATGCTGCCTATGGAAATGCGGGTTCTGGAACGTTAATAACATTCGATAAGAATGGAAAAGTTGTTTCAACGAATTCATTCTTTGACCAACCCATTGCGATGGCATTTAATAAAACTTTTGGTCTTTATATTTATACCGGCAGTTCAATTTATAGCCTACCTACAAAGTAATTTAAGCAGCTATAAAAGCAATTCGACGATCAAGGGCTGCCAGTAAAAATCTTTTCTTATCAATAGCAATGAATATGCCATGTCCCGGTTCAATGGTTTGACTTGAAGTCACTAAGCGGATCGGACTATTTGGCAGCGTTAGGTTCATTGAACAAAGTCGCATTTCGCAATTCAAAATTAATTCGCCATTTAATAGTGATAGACGCGCACCTGGTGTGCCATAGCTATCAAGAGTGGCAGTAGCAATCTCTTTAGTTTTTCCAACAAAAGTACTTCTGATTTGGTTTGGAACTAGCGCAGAATTACTTCCAGCTGCAATCCAGACCATGCGAATTCCAGCTTTTTCAGGCGCAATTGCGACGTCAAAACCGGCAACAGGTATCCCGTTTTCAGCTTGGTCCAGAGTTGTATAGCTCCAGTTATTTGGTGAGACTCCGCTGCGAGTCGCGTATCGAACTTCGCCCGAAGTAATTTCACGTTTTTGATTGATGACTAAGACGGAATCGTAAATTATGTGTGTAGTCGTTTTGTTTACATAGGCCGCTAAGTGAAAGGCAACATCGCCAGTACTGCGATCGTCAGTTTTACGATCGCCATCAATTAGTTCATAAACCCACTTAGTGGTGTTTATTCGCTTCGTAGCCCCTAATAGAATTCCTTGGCTCTCATCGCGGTAGAACACCGAGACCCCAGCTGGCGTAATTGCGCAAGCGCTACTAATGCTTACATCACTTGCGGTACGTACCCGATCTGGAATTTCATAATTCTGAATTACTGGGCCGTTTCCATCAACAACCTCAAAAGTAAATGTCTTGCCATCATATTGGGCGTATCGCAGATCTCGATCTATCGCATCTGGATAGAAGATATGTAACTTCTGATTTACACCAGCTCCAGATGTGCAAAGCGAGATATGTCCCGCTACCTTATTTTTAGTGCGACCGGCACTACCGCCTGCACCATCAACTGTAGTTTTCTTCCAAACTAAACCATTCCAAGTAGCAATCCTTAAAGTACCTCTAACGGCGTCAGTAAAAACGATTATCGGCTTTCCGTTAAAAGTAGTACTAGCAATATCTCGGCCATCAGTTGTTAAATCAACCGGCGCAGTTTTCCAACCTGTCTGCGGAACTATTGATTTCGTTACAGCTTCGGCAGATGTTCCTAGTGCGTTTTGAGCGGTAACAGCAAATGAATAAGGAGTGCCATTTTTAAGGCCAGTAACAACAATTGGGCTACTAGTGCCACTCACGGTTAGCGAAGTTTTTAAGTTTTTGACTGTATATGCAGTTACTTGTGCTGCTCGTGCATTTGCTGGTGGATCAAAGGTAATTATCGCGCTCTGATTTCCAATTAGCGCTTCAACATTTCGAGGCGCATCAGGAACGCTTACGGCGAGACCAACTGGTGGTTTCACGCGCATATCTTCCATCATCGCTAGTAAAAGTGGTCCCGGCTGGTGGAAAACTTCACCAGCATCAAGATTTGGAGTCATTACTGCGTCAATGCCACTCTTTGAGTAAGTGGCTTCATCTAAGTGGCTAACCGATGATCCCGGTTCATAAATTGCAGGGGTATACATTTTTATCTTCTCGCCGCCATTTACCCGCTTAGCGTTTTCGCCAATCCAATAAAGAGGTGCGGTTAAGATTTTTCCTAACTCCAAAGAAGGTGTTGGCATATCAGCTAAACGACGTCCGTCGGGAGTCTGAATATATGCATCAAATGGCGTCGGTTGATCGATACTGCCATATCCAAAAAATTTGTCATAAACATCGGCGGATAAGAAACCTAATCCGTGTGCAACCTCATGCAAAATTACTGATTGCAAGTCGTATTCCGTAGTACGTGGCTTATCGTCACCGCGC
>CAJAFH010000139.1 GCA_903939005.1 uncultured Actinomycetes bacterium
AATTAGAAAAAGTTTCTAATGGTGCATGGGCACTAGGCAGCATCAATGCTGATACCCAGCCACAAGTGGCTCAAGCGCTGCAAACAAAAAATGTTCCTTACGCGGTTGCTCTCATTAACGAACAACCAGTTCCGCTATTTGATCAGAGTCATCCAGAAAATCAAATCAAAATGGTGATTGATAAAGTTTTAACGCTAGCTGCCGAGCAAGGTATCGGTACTGCGCCAGTAGAAACAATCGAACCTGAAGAAGATGAAGCGCTTGCCGCTCTTGAATCCGGTCAATATGAAATTGCACGCGCGGCATATCAGAAATTATTAAGTCGCAAACCAAATGATTCATTAGCTAAGTTAGGTTTAGCACAAACCGAACTGCTAATTCGCACCGAAAAACTCGAAGCAAAGTTAGTCACCGCTCTAGCTGCCTCCGAACCAGATAATGTTAAAGCCCAATTAGATTGCGCCGACTTAGAAGTTATCAGTGGTGATCTAGATGCTGCGTTTAACCGTCTAATCGATTGTGTTCGCCGTTTTGCCGGCCCTGATCGCACTGCAGCAAAGGACCATCTCTTGGCACTCTTCCAATTAGTAGATCCAGCGGACCCACGACTAAAAGTGGCTCGCACCTCTCTTGCAAGTGCACTTTTCTAGACGACGTCGATGAATAAACAAGTCATAACACCTGAAGAAGAGTTTAAAACTTTAACCAAACTCTTTTTTCTATTTGGTTTTGGGATCATGTCTTGGATCCCTAGATTTCCAGACTTTAAGGAGCGATTAGGCTTAACAAATGGCCAATTTGGCTCAATTATCAGCCTTGGAAATGTGGGTGCATTTGTAAGCCTGCTAACTGTAGGTCACATCGTTCACAAGCTCGGCAGCTATAAAGTTCTAATAGCAAGTACCTGCTCGCTTTACTTAGGTTTTATCTTAATTGCAAGCATCTCTTCTAGTTTGATCTTTATTCCAGTTGTAATTCTGGTGGGTTTTTCTAGTTCGGCTTTTCATATTTCAGTCAATAGTCAGGCTTTTGATAGCCAAACTCGAATTACCAAACCAATCATTGTGAAGTTACATGGCATCTGGACTATCGGCGCAGTTAGTACTGGCCTGGTATCAGGTCTCTTGATTGGCCGAATCTCTGCAACAGTGCAGCTAAACATTGTTTACGTTCTCGTATTCTTTCTTAAAATTAAATATATAAATAAATTGCGCCCAGTAACCCTTTTGCCAAAACTCGAAGACGATCATTATTCGGTCAAGCAGATCTTTAAATCACTGCGGTTTGATCGACTAATAGCTGGTGGCATGATCTGTGCCATTCTGCTTGAGATCGCAATGGGCGATTGGTCAAATATATTTGCGCGCGAATATCTGGGAATCAAGGGCGGTTTAATTACTCTTCCATATATTCTCTTTATGAGTGCCATGATTGCTGGCAGACTTGGCATTTCTAGGATTATTGATCGGATGCCAATTAACCGAGCAGCCAACATCGGTTCGGTAACTGGTGGCACCTTCTTTCTAATTGGTGTTTTGGCTTCGATCTTATTTGGTGACACTCATCAATACTGGGCCTTTGGAATATTCTCATTCGGTTGCCTCATGGCTGGTTTGGGCACCTCTTTCGTAGTGCCAAGTTTCTTTAATGCAGCAAGTGCTCGAAGCGCGTTTCCAAGTGCAGTTGTAATTGGTCAAATTGGTTTAATTAATAATTTCTTGATCTTTGGTGGCAAATGGGTGATTGCCTGGACCGCGCAGTTCACTTCCTTGGCCGTTGCCCTCTTGATTCCAGCAGTAATGGCGCTATCTGTTCCGCTCTTCTCAAAGGCTTTGTTAAGCGGTAATGCCAAAGGGCAAGCAGACGAAAAATAGGTGTTTTTAAGCTAATTTCAGCCACAGCGTAGCAAGCGGGGCCACTCTTAACGTAATGACTAAGTCAGATCCTTCAGCCACATCAACTGGTTGATTAATAACGCCACTTCCACCAAAAGCTAAATCATCGGTATTTAAAACTTCGTGCCAGGTTCCGGCTTTTGGCATTGGCAAACGATAGTTCTCATGTGGCACGGGTGAGAAATTAGTTATGCAGACAAGGGGCTGATCATCATCTGCCCACCGAGTAAATGCTAAAACATTACTTGCTGCATCGTTGCCAACCAACCAAGAGAATCCTTCTGGTGAAGTATCTTTCTGGAAAAGAGCAGGGGTTGATTTATAAAGATTATTTATCTGAGAAATAGTTTTTGATACACCACTATGTTCATCGTATTGAGTTAAGTGCCACTGCAACCCGGCTGATTCACTCCACTCATCATTTTGGGCAAACTCTTGACCCATAAAGAGAAGCTTCTTGCCAGGGTGTGCCCACATGAATCCGTATAGGGCGCGTAGCGTTGCTAACTTCTGCCAACGATCACCTGGGAATTTATTTACAAGTGAACCTTTGCCATGGACAACTTCATCATGTGAAAGCGGCAACATAAAGTTTTCGGACCAGGCATAGAGAATTGAGAATGTTACTTCGTTGTGGTGATGGACGCGATGGATTGGATCGCGCTGTAGATATTCCAAAGTGTCATGCATCCAGCCCATATTCCACTTAAATCCAAAGCCGATTCCATCTGAATCAGTACTTCTTGTTACGCCAGGCCAAGCTGTTGATTCTTCAGCAATCATCATGATGCCGGGGTGGGTGCGATATGCCGTAGAAGTTGCTTCTTGCAATAACTGCACAGCTTCGAGATTCTCACGGCCACCAAATTTATTAGGAACCCATTCGCCTTCTTTACGCGAATAATCCAAATACAGCATCGAAGCAACAGCATCTACCCGCAGCCCATCAATGTGATATTCGGTTAACCAATAAAGCGCGCTAGCGACGATGAAGTTGCGAACTTCATTGCGACCGAAGTTAAAGATCAGCGTGCCCCAGTCGGGATGCTCACCTAAACGGGGATCTGCATGCTCATAAAGGGCAGTTCCATCGAATTTAGCTAGCGCCCATTCATCTTTAGGAAAATGCGCAGGCACCCAATCGAGGATCACACCAATACCAGCATTGTGAAGGGCGTTGACTAAATATTTAAATTCATCGGGTGAACCAAAGCGCGAAGATGGTGCAAAGAAAGAAGTTACTTGATAACCCCACGAAGGACCATACGGATGTTCCATGACAGGTAGGAATTCAACGTGCGTGAAGCCAGTTTCTTGTAAGTAGGCAACTAGCTCAGTTGCTAAATCACGATAACTTAGACCTAAACGCCAAGAACCTAAGTGAACTTCATAGACAGATACCGCGCTACGCCAAGACTCAAATTTACTTCGCTCGGAAATCCAGCTCTCATCACTCCATTGGTAATTCGATTCTTCGACAATTGAAGCAGTTAGTGGTGGGATCTCGGTAGCACGAGCCATGGGATCAGCATGATCAACCCAACGTCCATCATTGGTGTGAACGGCGAATTTGTATTTAGTACCAGGTGCTAAATCGGCAATAAAGATTTGCCAGATGCCAGTATTTTCAATGCGCCACATACGATGAGTATTGCGATCCCAGTAATTTAGATCGCTGATCAAACTTACATCACGAGCATTTGGTGCCCAAAGCGCAAAAGAGGTGCCAAGTAAATTTCCCTCAGCATCGCGCTGAGCATGCGAACCTAGAACTTTCCAAAGTTCTTCGTGTCGGCCTTCAGCAATTAAATAAAGATCTAGTTCGCCCAAAGCGCCAGGTTGATTCGGTACTACCTGGGGTTTGCGGCGAAAGAGTTTCATTAGTTAAGGGATCCGCACCACGGCAATATGAGCCACATTGTTGTAATCGCCTCGCGGATCAAGGCTGACAAAGCTGTCGCGATTCCAGCTAAATGAATTTCCGGTTATCTGGTCATCAACCACAAATGAATCTCCAGTTAGTCCCAGCATATCCATGTTCCAGTGAACCACAGTCGCTTGCGCATTTGAAGGGTCAAGATTGACGATCACCAGTACTAGATTCTCACCGTCACGCTTGGAATAAGCGATTATGGCCTCATTATCTGTATGGTGGAAATGCAGATTGCGCAGGCGCTGCAGTGCACGGTTGGCGTTACGGATCTTGTTTAACTTAGTAACTAGCGGCACTAGAGATTGCTTAGCGCCATCCCAGTCGCGCACCTTAATCTGATATTTCTCAGAATCTAAGTATTCTTCGCGGCCTTCACTTAAAACCCGGTGTTCAAAGAGTTCATAACCAGCATACATACCCCATGATGGAGTTAACGTTGCAGCTAAAACTGCACGCAAGGCAAACATTGCTGGGTTTCCGCTTTGCAAATGAAACGGCAAGATATCTGGCGTATTGACCCAGAAATTAGGGCGAAAGAAGGCACTGGTTTGATGTGAAACTTCATTGCCATATTCAGTTAGCTCATGCTTGGTAGTGCGCCAAGTGAAGTAGGTATAAGACTGCTGGAAGCCAGCTTTGCCAAGTGCATGCATCATGGCTGGCTTAGTAAAAGCTTCGGCTAAGAAAATAATCTCGGGGTACTTGGCATTAACTTTTGAAATTAAAGTTTGCCAGAAAAGCACTGGTTTAGTGTGTGGATTATCAACTCGGAAGATAGTTACGCCTTTGCTAATCCAAAGTTCACAGATTCGATAAACCTCAGCAACTAGCCCATCAAAATCATCATCAAAGTTAATTGGATAAATATCTTGATACTTCTTTGGCGGGTTCTCGGCGTAGGCAATCGTGCCATCGGTCCGATAGTTAAACCACTTCGGATGCTCTTTAACCCACGGATGATCTGGTGAAGTTTGCAAGGCTAGATCTAGTGCTATTTCAAGATCTAACTTATTTGCCTCTTCTACGAATTTTTCAAAATCTTTCATCGTGCCAAGTGCTGGATTAATCGCATCATGGCCACCATCAGAATTTCCGATGCCCCATGGAACACCTGGATCATTTGGCCCGGCTGTTAAAGTGTTATTCGGGCCTTTGCGGTGAGAGATGCCAATTGGATGAATTGGCGGGATATAAAGAACGTCAAAACCCATATCTTTCACTGCTTTTAGCCGCTTTGCTGCAGTGCCAAAATTTCCACTGGCAAAAGTTCCATCCTTATTTATGCTGGCGCCTTCACTTCGCGGGAAGAATTCATACCAAGCGCCAACTAAAGCTCGTTCGCGTTCAACATAGACTGGAAATTGTGGCGAGTTAGTTGTCACAGTGCGATATCGAGTAACTATGGCTGCTGCTATTTCAAAAGTGAAGTTACCTAGCTTTGGTAGCGCGATGAGCGCTTCGTAGCGATCAGTACCGGGATTACGTTCAATGGCTGCTACGCGAGATAACTCTTTACCTTTGCTGTCGCGAGTAACTACCTCAACCTGCGGATAGTCATGACCTTCGCCAGCAACAGTTGCACTTACTAAAATTTCTTCATTAACAATTGCTTTAACAGGAACAAATTCTCCCCCAAAGTAAATTGTGGGGGAGATATCAGTGATTGCGACGCGGCCGATCAACCCGAACCCTCGGTGTTGCCAGCTTCAGCTGCAGTCACATCATTAATCTGATACTTATCAATTGCTTCTTGAACAGTCTTAGCTTTGACCTCGCCAAGCTTTGCTAGTTGTTGCAAAGTTGCGACCACGATTGATTCGGCATCAACCTTAAAGTGACGACGAAGTGCGCCACGAGTATCTGATAATCCAAAGCCATCGGTACCAAGGGACGAGAATTGACCTGGAACCCAAGGCGCAATTTGATCTTGAACTGCACGCATGAAATCACTCACGGCAACTACTGGTCCTTCGGCGCTAGCTAACTTCTTAGTTACATACGCCTGCTTGGTGTCACTTGGGTGCAACAAGTTATGGCTATCGGTTTCTAAACCATCGCGACGAAGTTCGTTCCAAGAGGTAACTGACCAAACTGAAGCTGCTACGCCCCAATCTTCAGCAAGTAACTTCTGTGCTTTCAGTGCCCAGTTAACGCCAACACCAGAGGCTAAGAGCTGTGCTTTCTTCTTGCTGCGAATTTCAGCAGGTGAATAAAGGTAAAGACCCTTTAATAGCCCTTCAATATCTAGGTTTTCTGGCTCTGCTGGCTGCATATATGGCTCGTTATATACAGTGAGGTAGTAATAAACATTCTCACTATTTTCGCCATACATACGACGCAAACCATCTTTAACAATATGGCCGAGTTCGAATCCGAAAGCTGGGTCATAAGAAACGATGGCTGGGTTGGTCGAAGCCAATAGATGTGAATGTCCATCTTCGTGTTGTAGACCTTCGCCGTTTAGCGTGGTGCGGCCGGCAGTAGCACCGACTACGAAACCGCGAACTAACTGATCAGCAGCTGCCCAGAAAGCATCGCCGGTACGTTGGAATCCGAACATTGAGTAGAAAATGTAGATCGGGATCATTGGTTCATCATGTGTTGAGTAGGAAGATCCGACTGCTGTGAATGATGCAACTGAGCCAGCTTCATTAATACCTTCGTGCAGAATCACACCTGAAGTGGATTCCTTATACGAAAGCATTAGCTCGCGGTCAACTGATAAGTATTTCTGACCATTTGGTGAATAGATCTTTAAAGTTGGGAACAATGAATCCATACCAAAGGTGCGTGCTTCATCAGGAATGATTGGTACTAAACGAGAACCTAGACCCGGATCCTTGATTAGATCTTTAAGCATGCGAACAAATGCCATCGTGGTCGCGATTTCTTGCTGCCCAGAGCCACGGCGAACTGATTCATATACTGAATCATCAGGTTGTGGCAATGGACGCGAAATCTTGCGACGTGATGGAATCGAACCACCAAGTGCGGCGCGACGTTCCTGCAGATATTTAGCTTCAGGTGAATCATCAGTTGGGCGATAGTACGGAGGTAATTTCGCATCTAGTTGAGCATCAGCAATTGGAATACCTAAACGATCGCGGAATTCGACAATGTCTTCCATCGACATCTTCTTCATCTGGTGCGTTGAGTTGCGACCTTCGAAGTGCGAGCCAAGTGTCCAGCCCTTAACTGTCTTTGCCAGAATTACGGTTGGGCGACCATTTGAATTCATGGCCGCTGTGTAGGCGGCAAATAACTTGCGATAGTCGTGGCCACCGCGTCGTAAGCCCCAAATCTTGTCATCTGACCAGTCCGCAACCATGGCTGCAGTGCGTGGATCACGAGCAAAGAAGTTATCGCGTACGAATTTTCCACTCTCAGCTTTAAATGTTTGATAATCACCATCAAGAGTCTTGTTCATTAAATCAACAAGTGCGCCTTCGCGATCTTGCGCAAGCAGTGGATCCCACTCGCGACCCCAAACAACTTTGAGTACGTTCCAACCGGCACCGCGGAAGATTGATTCAAGTTCTTGAATAATTTTTCCGTTACCACGAACTGGGCCATCTAGACGTTGCAAGTTACAGTTAACAACGAAAGTTAAGTTATCTAGATTCTCGCGAGTTGCTAAACCAATGGCACCTAAAGTATCAACTTCATCAACTTCGCCATCACCTAAGAAAGCCCACACATGTTGTTGGCTGGTGTCTTTTATTCCGCGATTGTGTAAGTAACGATTAAATCTAGCTTGATAAATTGCATTAAGTGGACCAATACCCATTGACACAGTCGGGAACTGCCAGAAATCTGGCATCAAACGTGGATGTGGATATGAAGAAAGTCCACCACCTTTATGTGAAAGCTCTTGGCGGAAACCATCTAATTGATCTTCGCTAAAACGACCTTCTAGAAATGCGCGAGCATACATTCCGGGGCTGGCATGTCCTTGGAAGAAAATCTGATCGCCGCCACCTGGATGATCTTGACCGCGGAAGAAGTGGTTGAATCCAACTTCATAAAGTGATGCTGAAGATGCATAAGTTGAAATGTGACCACCAACGCCAACGCCTGGGCGTTGCGCACGGTGCACCAACATTGCCGCATTCCACCGGTTATATTGTCGAATCCGACGTTCGACTGCTTCATCGCCAGGAAATTCTGGTTCACTATCTGAAGGAATACTGTTGATGTAATCAGTTGCGCGCAATCCTGCGATACCAATGTTCTTCTCTTGCGCACGTTTTAGCAGTGAGAGCATTAAGTAACGAGCACGTACGGGGCCGGCGTTAGCCAGCGCCGCATCAAATGATGCTTTCCATTCGGCAGTTTCCGAAGGGTCGATATCGACTAGTTGGTCGACGATCTGATCTGGCGTCTCAAATGTTTCGCTCATGGCCCTATTCTCGCGGTTACTGCCCAGTTGTGTGAAATTGAGAGCGGTTAGGTCTTGCTAAGTGAGCATTTTTTGGGTGGACTTAGCCAGTGGCCATGCGTATGGGCTTTGCCAAAGGCGATTTGATCTTGGAAATCGGCTATGCCGCCGACTCTGATGATGCCTTGCGCGCAAAGATTAAGGGAGTTACGGATACTGAGTTTATTCAGATTGATCCGACCGAAGTCATAGATGGCGTAATCATCTGGTGGCGCGATGGCGATGGCGATTTGATCGATGAACTAATGGATGCCCTCACTTTTTTATCTGAAACCGGCCCGGTCTGGGTGATGACTCCGAAGATGGGTCGCCCAAATTATGTTGAAGCAAGTGAAATCCAAGATGCCGCCCCGATTGCTGGCCTAAGTGTTACCTCGACTATTGCAGTTGCCACAGATTGGACCGCAACTCGTCTAGTGGCACGTAAAGCTGGCAAACGATAGATTTCGCGTCATGACTACGACACTAGTAATTGGCCAACCCGCCCCTGATTTTGAATTAGTAAATCACCATGGCGAAAAAGTTACCCTCTCATCATTTCAAGGAAAGCAAAACGTTGTTTTAGTTTTCTATCCATTTGCATTCTCTGGTACCTGCACCGGCGAACTTTGCGCATTACGCGATGACATCTCTGCATTCCAAAATGATGATGTGCAAGTACTTGGTATCGCATGCGATCCAATGTATTCAGCACGTGCATTTGCTGAAGCCGAAGGTTACACATTTCCAATCTTGGCTGACTTCTGGCCACACGGTGAAGTTTCAAAGCGATATGGCGTTTTCTTTGAAGAACGCGGATTCTCAACTCGTGGCACATTCATCATCGACAAGGCAGGAATTCTGCGTTGGCAGGTCGTAAATGGCCCAGGCGAAGCGCGTAATGCAGCCGATTACAAGGCGGCGTTAGCAAGCCTTTAGTTAGGTTAGACTTACGCATCTGGTTTCGGCCAGATTAGTAAGTTCCGGGTGCTTAGCTCAGTGGTAGAGCGTCTCGTTTACACCGAGAATGTCGGGGGTTCGAAACCCTCAGCGCCCACCAGTTCTACTTCATAAAACTACATATCTAATCTAAGTTAGCTTTCAAATTTAATTCGAAAGCGCAGATAGGGAAGGCGTTATGAAAGCTAGCCCGAGCGATCAACGACAGATTTTAGATATTCAACGCCACGATTTAGCTTTAACATCCCTAGCGCACAAACTTGCCACTCTTCCGGAAATCGCATCCCTTAGCGCTGCCACAGTTAAATCAAATAACACTCGTGATTTACGGATTGGTGCTGAAACTGAGTTAAGTGATGTAACTCGCGAATTAAAGCGCGCCGAAGGCGATGTTGAACAAGTTGTAACAAGGCTACAAAAAGATGAAGCTCGCCTTAATTCTGGCACCGCAACTCCCAAAGAACTTGAATCCCTTCAACACGAAGTTGGCTCACTAAATGCGCGTCGCGCCGAACTAGAAGAAGTCGAACTCGAAGTGATGTTGCGTGTTGATGGCATCAAAG
>CAJAFH010000140.1 GCA_903939005.1 uncultured Actinomycetes bacterium
ACTTTTTCCCACTTAGGCCACTCTGAGTTTGCAACCTGAATCGAAATCGGTCCACCTTGAGTCAAGCCCAAACGAATTCCGCCAAGGATGGTGACTTTATCCGCTTCGAAATTCTGTCGCGCACCGCGACCAACGCCTAACCGACGGCGGGCAAGATGGTAATCAATATCGGCAGTTGTAATCTGAACTGATGCCGGAATGCCCTCAATGATTGCACTGAGAGCTGGGCCATGAGACTCACCAGCAGTTAGCCAACGCATGGGCTAATTCTCGCAGATGAATCGGTTTTATGTCGCCATATTAAGTGCCGCAGCTGCCAAGATGGCTGGGGCGAATGCAATTCGCTTTGGAAACCTTCGTTTAAATACTAGTTCGGCCATTAGTTGTAACCAAGAGAACCCTATGAGCAGAATTAGTGGATTTCTCAAATTCTCGTAATGCAACCAAGGTGCCAGAAACAGCAGCAATTTCACATCACCCATCCCAACAAATGAGGCAAATCCGCAGGCCAATGCAACAACCACCAATACCAGTGCCGGCAAAGTGAATAAAAACCTTTGCTCAATTAGCAAAAGTGCGGGCCAGACTAGGAATACACCTGACGCAAGTGACCTATTGGAAATTCGGTATGTGATCAAATCTACCGTCGCAATAGTTACGGCCCAGACGATGCAGATAACGAGTGCTAATGAATCAAAGGTCATGCCCAGCAAAGTAGCGATGTATTTTGCGAGCGCCCACTTATTTCGAAATTGTTGTGTAGAAGTTTCCTAGAGTCGTTTCAAGGCAGCTTCGCGCATGAGCGGTGCCAGCTGTGAGCGTTTAACTGGCGTCCCAGCGAAGATCGCAATCTGCGAAATAGCTTGATGGACCAATAGATCTAAGCCATCAATACTTTCCAGACCCACGTTTCGCCAGAAACCCATCAACGCGGTAGGCCAAGGATTGTAAAGTGATTCGAAAAGAAGGGCGCTCGCACCAGCAATTATTCCGACCAATTCATCCGCAGCCCCGGCTGGCGAGGTATTGATAATCAAATCGTATTTTGACCAGTTGATCTGATCATCAAAGCCAATTACTGAAACTGGCGCAAAGAGAGCGGACCTAATCAAACTTGCACTGCGCTGTTCGCTGCGGCTTGCTACATCGATTGAAACGCCAACGCTGTCGAACGCCGCAATGGCTGCTCGAGCTGTCGCTCCCCCGCCCAAAATTAAGAGGTTTTGAAACGTGGCGTTTGTTTTTGCTGCAACGCTTTGTTGGAAACCAACCACATCAGTACTATCAACTTTCCAAGTATCACCGACTTTAATCAAGGTATTAGCACTTCTGATGCGCTTTGCTAACTCAGAAGTAGGAAAACCTAAATCAACAAGCTCTTCTTTTAGCGGCATAGTCAATGAAAAACTATTTAACTCTGGTGGCGTCGACTCTAAATACTTCGCTAGTTTGCCGCCTCGAACTTCAACTGCTGTGTATTTCGCGGATATTTCTAGGCACTCATAAGCGACTTGATGAATAACTGGCGAAAGGGAGTGTGAAATAGGAGAGCCAAGGACTGCGCCATTAAAGGTTCTCAATCGAATGCACCCGCCTTTCGGTTCTTTTGATAGAGCAACTTCCAATTATTGAACTCAGAAAATGACTTAGTGAAGCGGGTATCGCCAGGTGCTACTGTGATAAAGAATAGCCAATCGCCATCAGCTGGCGTGATCGCCGCTTTAAGTGCTGCCAAGCCTGGATTTCCGATAGGCGCTGGCGGTAATCCAGGATTTTGGTAGGTGTTGAAAGGTGACTTTAGTTTCGTTGACTTATTGCTAAGAAATATTTCACCGCGCGCATTCTTCAAATAGTGCACTGTTGAATCCAGCTGGAGCGGCATGCCAATCGCTAATCTGTTTCTAATCACCCGCGAAATCTGTGCGAAATCCTTGGTATCGCCTTCGGCTTGAACCAATGAAGCCACAGTAACCAATTGTTGTGTACTCAATTTTCCAGCTGGATCGACAAAATCTAGAGTTGAAATCACTTGGCTGAACCTGTTGACCATGCTTTGTAAAGCTTCAACCTGAATCGTTCCATCGGCGAAACTATATTGAGCGGGAAACAGCACACCCTCAAGTGAGGTTATCCCTTTCGGTAAAAGAACTGACTTCGCCGACTGG
>CAJAFH010000141.1 GCA_903939005.1 uncultured Actinomycetes bacterium
ATATTCGTGAACCTGAAGCACGCAATGTGCTTGGCTCGTTCCTATTCGTTGGCGATGATGTTCATAAGCCGGTTAAGGTTTTATCTGGTGGTGAACGAACTCGTTTGGCTCTCGCAGTTCTAGTTGTTTCTGCCGCAAATGTTCTGCTACTCGATGAACCAACGAACAACCTTGACCCAGCATCTCGCGCCGAAATCTTGGCTGCTTTAGCTGAATATCAAGGCGCAGTAATCATGGTCAGCCACGATGAAGGTGCAGTGCAAGCACTCAAGCCTGAGCGCGTTATTTTGTTACCGGATGGCGATGAAGATCTTTGGAAAGATGATTACTTCGATCTTGTTGCAATCGATTAATTAAGCGTCGATGCTGTCGCGATCTATCTCAGCGTTAGCAATGAAATCTTTACGTGGTGCTACATCGCTACCCATTAGCAGTTCAAACATTGCCTCTGCAGCTGCGCCATCGGTCACTGTGATGCGACGAAGCGTGCGAGCATCTGGATCCATAGTGGTTTCACGAAGCTGATCAGCATCCATTTCGCCTAAGCCTTTATAGCGCTGAATCGGCTCTTTCCACTTCTTGCCAGCCTTAATTAATTCAGCTGTTACCTTCTTCATTTCATCATCTGAATAGGTATAAATGTATTCACCCTTTTTACCGCCGCCACCCATTGTTTCAATACGGTGCAGTGGTGGAATCGCTGCAAATACGCGGCCAGCATCAATTAGCGGGCGCATATAGCGATAGAGAAGAGTAAGAAGAAGGCAACGAATGTGCGCGCCATCAACGTCAGCATCTGACATCAAGATGATGCGGCCATAACGAGCATCATCTAGTTCGAATGAGCGGCCAGAGCCGGCACCAATTACTTGAATAATTGAGCCGCACTCTTTGTCATCTAGCATCTGCGAAAGTGAAGCTTTCTGAACATTCAGAATCTTTCCGCGAATCGGCAGGATTGCTTGGAACTCAGAGTTGCGAGCCGCCTTGGTAGTACCGAGTGCGGAATCGCCCTCAACAATAAAGAGTTCGGTGCGATTAACATCTTCAGAACGGCAATCAGAAAGCTTGGTTGGAAGAGAAGAAGATTCAAGTGCGTTCTTGCGGCGCTGCAGATCTTTATGGGCGCGGGCAGAGATACGTGTGCGAGATGCACCAGCAACTTTTTCCAGGATCAAACGGCCATTGGCCTTATCGATGCGCTTAGTAGTTGCAAAGAATTTCTTTAACTCTTCAGCAACTACTTCGCCAACAATTCGAGCAGCAGCTGATGTGCCGAGAACTTCCTTAGTCTGTCCTTCGAACTGTGGTTCTGACATCCGAACTGTCACAACCGATGTAAGACCTTCGAGGATGTCGTCCTTGATAACGTCAGCTTCGTTCTTCTTCAAGGTTCCAGTGCTGCGCAGGGTCTCGTTAAAGGCCTTGGTCAGCGCCTTCTCAAAGCCAGTCATGTGCGTTCCGCCCTTTGGCGTTGCAATGATATTTACGAATGAGCGATTGGTGTTGGCAAACTCATTGCCCCACTTAAGGGCGATATCAACCAACATATCGCGCTCAACTTCAGTTGAAACCATATGGCCTTGATCATCTAGAACTGGCACAGTCTCTTGATAATGGCCTGAACCAGTTAAGCGAATTACTTCGCCGATACCTTGATCTGGCTGCATGAATTCGCAGTATTCGGAGATTCCGCCTTTATGATAAAAAGTTTCAGTTGTCTTCGTCTTAGTGCGATTGTCATTAACAATTAACGTTAAGCCGGGCACCAAATATGAAGTTTGGCGCGCACGAGCATAAATTTCTTCAATATCTAGTTCAGCATCCTTAAGGAAAATCTGGCGATCACTCCACCACTTAATGCGAGTACCAGTTACCTTTGCCGAAACTTTACCGATTGTGCGCAATCCTGATGCCGGTGTAAATGTTGCCTTTGGGCCTTCGCCTTCGAAGATGCCAGCAACGCCGCGCTTAAATGACATCCAGTAAATCTTGCCGTTGCGATCAACTTCAGCATCAAGGCGTTCAGCTAGCGCGTTAACAACTGATGCACCAACACCGTGGAGACCGCCGGAAGCTGCATAAGATCCGCCACCGAATTTTCCACCAGCATGTAATTTTGTAAGAACAACTTCAACACCAGTTAGGCCAGTCTTTGGTTCTTTATCAACTGGAATTCCGCGACCATCGTCGTGAACTTCAACCGAACCATCTGATTCAAGGTTAATATCAATTTTCTTGCAATAACCAGCGAGTGATTCATCGACTGCGTTATCGATAATTTCCCAGAGACAGTGCATCAAGCCACGTGAATCAGTGGAACCGATATACATACCTGGGCGCTTACGAACGGCGTCGAGGCCCTCTAGTACGGCTAGATCTTTGGCGGTATAGGAATCTTGCACGCCTTCTTCATTAGTAGCCACGGGGGTGAAGATTATCTGCGACCTGGGATTTCACCCGTTAAGCGCGCCGAGGGGGTCTCAAATAGTGAATTTATCGCTCAATTTTCAGTGAATTAACAGGTAGTGAGCGAATAAATATTTATTTTAACGAGCGGGGAATAACCAAGGTGTGGTTTGCTATTCTCCTAGATCAAGAAGTCACCGAATGGAGAGAACATGACCGATCAGCTAATCCTCGAAACAACCCCTCTTAATGCGGTTGATCGTTGCGATCGCTGTGGTGCCCAGGCTTATGTGCGCGCGGTTTTGTTATCTGGTGGCGAACTTCTTTTTTGTGGTCACCACGGCAAGGAATATGCTGAAAAGCTAAAGCAAGTTTCAGCGAAGATTCAAGATGAGACCGACAAATTAGTCGACGTCTCTTCTAACTAAATAGCTTTTAGTTCTACTCGCCCTAAACCTTTTATATCAACGGCGTAGTTATTGCCTGCCGCTAAATGAAGACCTTTAGTTGCCGAGCCACTTAAAACAATTGAACCAGCTGGCAGCTTCACGCCATTTTCAACTAGAACTTTAGAAAGCAAAACAAGTGCGAGCCAAGGATTTCCGCGAATAGCAGTCAATGGTGCAGTTTCTACTTCAGTTTCATTTTCAAAAACTTGCGCAATTAAATTCTCTAAGTTCGCTTCATGTGCCGGCACCCAATGGCTATGTACAAATGCGGCAGCTCCGGCGTTGTCGGCAATTGCATCATTGGCATAAACCGGAGCCTGGCCATAGCGATAATCAAAGATCTCAATGCCAGTTGCTACATGGCTGACATAATCTAAAACTTCTGATGGGTGAATTTCAGTAGAAATCTCTTTGCTGATTTTAAATGCCACTTCAGCTTCAGCGCGTGGATAAATGTAATTGGCAGTCTTAATCGAATCAGTTAGCTGCATGGCATCAGTTAAATACCCAAAAATCATTACTGACGTTGGCTCAGCGCTATTAGGAGAATCAAGTGCTCCCCCAACCTTCACGCCCAGAACCGTTTCACCAGCTTCTAAGCGGTATGCCAGTTCAT
>CAJAFH010000142.1 GCA_903939005.1 uncultured Actinomycetes bacterium
ACTTTCACCGATTGGTAAGCGTGGATTTAACGAACTACCTGGATCTTGAAAGACGATGCCAGTGAATCTACGAATTTCACGAAGCTCTTGTGGGGTTGGCTTAGTTATATCTCGACCAACAATTTCGATCTTGCCCTCAACCGCTGGAAGTAACCCAATAGCTGCGCGTCCAACAGTTGTCTTACCTGAACCTGATTCGCCTACTAGACCAACGATTTCGCCTGGGAAAATTTCGAGAGTAAAATCTGTAACTGCACGGAAAGCAGGCACGCGACCCTTCTTTGGGTATTCGATCGAAACATTTTCCAACTTTAGAACTGCTGGAAGCCCAACTAATTCTGGCAGTAGTTCGCGAACGGCAACTGATCCAAGTTTTGGAACTGCCGCTAACAGTGCTTTGGAATAGGGATGTTGTGGTCTATTAAAAATTTGATCAGCAGATCCATATTCAACTGTTAAGCCATCTTTCATCACCAAAATATCGTCAGCTAAATCTGCAACAACTCCCATATCATGAGTGATCAGAAGAATTGCTGAATTCAGTTTGTCGCGAAGGTTTCGGATTAGATCGAGAATTTCTGCTTGAACAGTAACGTCAAGAGCAGTTGTAGGTTCATCGGCAACAAGCAGACCAGGATCGCAAGCAAGTGCTTGTGCGATCATTGCACGTTGACGTTGGCCACCTGAAAGCTGATGGGGATACTTGTCGAAGGATCCTTCTGGATTTGGAATTTCAACCATCGTAATTAACTCGATCGCACGAATCTTTGCTTCCTGCGGCCCCATGTCGTAGTGGGTACGAAGGGTCTCTACAATCTGGAAACCAATTGTATAAAGAGGATTCAGCGCAGTCATTGGCTCTTGAAAGATGTATGCAACATTAGCGCCACGAGTCTTACGTAGTAAAGACTTTTTCGCTCCAACCATTTCAACGCCATTAACTTTTACGCTTCCGGAAACTCGAGCGTTGGAAGCCAAAAGGTCCATTAATCCCATTGCGATGGAAGTTTTTCCAGAGCCAGATTCACCAACAATGGCAAGTACTTTTCCAGCCTGCACATCAAAGTTCATATCTATCGCAGCGGGATACCAGACCCCTTCGACCCAAAAGTCGATGTTGAACTTCGATACTTGAAGTACCGGCTGATTAGTTGTGCTCATTTGCCTTCTCCTGCAATGATTAGGTGATGAATGAAACCTTTAGGCCTCGTAGCAACTTTGCTTGGGCGGCTACTTCTTATGTATTGATTGCTCTTTTCGCCGTTAACAGTCTCTGGGTCGTTGAAGACAATCTTCAAATCATCCGTGACTTGTTTGTCTGCGCAATTCTCAGCGTTCTTGTTTTCTTTTTTTGGATAAAACCCAAACTCATATTGAGAGCTGATGTGATTGAAGTTGTGAATCCCTTTAGAACTGATTTGATTGCTTACAGCGATGTACTTGACCTGGAAACTAAGTGGAGCTTGGCTATTGTTCACTCGCGCGGTAGAACCAGAGTGTGGGTAGCCCCGGCGAGTGGAAAGCAGCGATGGGTTGCTGATAAGAAATTTGGTTGGATTGGTGGAAACTCCACTGCAAGTGAACCCAAGAGTGCGGGAATGGAATCGATGAGTGCGAGCCTTGACAGTTTGAGTGGTCAAGCCGCCTACATGATTCGCGAAAGAATTAAGCGTTTGCATTAGGAACGAGCCTCGCTTAACTCTCTACTTTTCTTTCGCTCCTTCATTGAAACGTGTCTGCGCTGTCTTGGATCGAATGCATCACGAAGACCATCTCCAATGAAGTTAATGCAAAGCGCAATAGAAATGATC
>CAJAFH010000143.1 GCA_903939005.1 uncultured Actinomycetes bacterium
AATCCCGGTTAATAAAGCAACTACCTCTCTGACTTATCACGATCCTTGTTACTTGGGTCGTCACAACGAGATTTATCAACCTCCACGCGAGTTACTTAATGCAACTGGTGTGGAAGTTACCGAGATGCCACGTAACCAAGAACGTTCATTCTGTTGTGGTGCTGGCGGCGGTCGTATGTGGATGGAAGAAAAGATTGGCGAGCGCATCAATTTGAGTCGCGTCGATGAAGCTATTGCTACCGGTGTCGATGAAGTTGCCGTTGCCTGCCCGTTCTGCCGAGTTATGGTTACTGATGGCATGACTGCTCGTGAATCAGATGTTGAGGTCTTAGATGTCGCTCAGGCCCTCTTGCGAGCGGTAAAGCCTCAGTCTGATTCGAGTGTATTCTCAGGCAATTCTCAGAACCCTTAAGGATCCTTCTCTTAAGCCACATTCGGTGGCCCCAGGTGAAAGTCTAAAAATCCTGGAACTTTAGAGAGGAAGTTATGAGTAAGGGCGAAAGCATTAACCAACGCATTCTCGTAGTTGACGATGAATCGAGCATTAGCGATTTAATTTCAACCAGTCTTCGTTTTGTTGGTTTTGATGTGCGAACTGCAAGTAATGGTTCACAAGCTCTACTAGTTGCCGAAGAATTCAAGCCACATGCCATGGTGCTCGATGTGATGATGCCCGGTATGGATGGTTTTGAGGTCTGCAAACGTATTCGCAACGAAGGCCAAAATATTGGCGTCCTTTTCTTAACTGCCAAAGATGGCATGGAAGATAAAGTCGCCGGTTTAACTATCGGTGGCGATGACTACATGACCAAACCATTTAGCCTAGAAGAGTTGGTCGCACGCTTACGCTCACTTCTGCGCCGCACTGGTGCAACTACAACTCCTAATGATGAAGAAAAAATTAGTTTTGCTGATCTGGAATTAAATGAAGCCACTCACGAAGTTCATCGCGCTGGCAATTTGATCGATCTCTCTCCTACTGAATTTTTACTACTTCGCTACTTGATGATTAATGCTGATCGCGTAGTTTCCAAATCACAAATTCTTGATCATGTTTGGCAATACGATTTCCGTGGCGATGCCGGCATTGTCGAGACTTATGTTTCCTACTTACGTAAAAAAATAGATACTTACGAACCAGCTCTAATTCATACTGTACGTGGCGTTGGGTATCGATTACGAATTCCGCCGAAGTAATTTCCAAATGCAGAATCGAAACCCATTATCTAGTGCGAGCTTACGAAACCGACTCCTAGTCGGCGTATTGCTTTTATCCGCACTCGGTTTTACGGTTTCAGATTTTGTCACGCAAAATGCAATGCAAAAGTTCTTACTGCAACAAGTAGATCAACAATTACTCAGTGTTGCAGATGGTGCTTTGTTGCGAGTTGATCGAGCTGGAATTCAGAGTGACTCAGATGGCGATGAAGATGATGAAAATTCGCCAGCCAGGGCCGCAGCTGCCGAAACCCCTTTGCGCAGTGTTCCGAGCTCGGTTTCGATCACTTTGCTTGATCCCTTCGGCAACTATGTGGGTGGCGTAGGCGGCGACTTAAATTCTCAGAAAATAACTGATTACGTAGTTGGTACTTTGCCTGCAAATGCTGCCAAATATGGAGATCGCCCATTCACCTTAGAAATCCCAGGTTCTGACTTTCGAGTTTTGGCGCGAGTGTTGCCATCTGCAATGGGTTCTGTCTTTGTTGCACAATCATTATCTGGGGTAGATGAAACTGCGTCACGTTTGCGCGTTGTCTTTGTTTTCATTGGTCTTATTGCCCTTCTTTTAATTGGATTTGCCTCGCGCATGGTGATTCGAGTTGGGTTGCGACCACTCGTTGCAGTTGAAGAAACGGCAGAGAAAATTGCAGCCGGTGATTTATCTGCCCGTCTACCTGATGCCAAACCTGATACCGAAGTTGGCCGCTTGGTAACTTCACTTAACGCAATGCTTTCGCGAATTGAAGAGTCTTTCGCCGCGCGCACTGCAAGTGAAAACAAATTGCGTCGCTTTGTGGCAGATGCCAGCCATGAACTACGCACGCCACTAACAGCAATTCGTGGTTTTGCCGAGCTGCATCGGCAAGGCGCAGTTAAAGGTGAAGCTGCAACTTCTGAACTTGTGGGTCGAATTGAAAATGAATCAGTTCGCATGGGCGCTCTTGTTGAAGATTTGTTAACGCTTGCTCGGTTAGATCAGTCTCGCGAGTTTGTAAATGCACC
>CAJAFH010000144.1 GCA_903939005.1 uncultured Actinomycetes bacterium
CCAGAAGCGCAGCACGATCGTTACTTCGCCCCAGCCTTTTAGCTCAAAGTGGTGATGTAACGGGGCCATTCGAAAAATTCTTTTTCCGCCCGTTGCTTTGAAATAAAGAGTCTGAATAATTACTGACATCGTAATTATTACGAAAAGACCACCAAGAGGAATAAGAAGTAGTTGAACTCTCAAGGTGCAAGCTAAGCCAGCTAGCGCACCGCCAAGAGCCAAAGATCCGGTGTCGCCCATAAATATTTTTGCTGGTGAAGCATTCCACCAAAGAAAACCGGTACAAGCGCCAGCAAGGGCTGCTGCTAATACTGCTAAGTCGAGCGGATCTCGAACCGCATAACATCCACTAGTCGCATCAACAGCAATCGCGCAACTTTGACCAAATTCCCAAACGCCGATCAAAATAAATGATAAGAAAGTCATTACTGAAGCGCCGGTAGCTAAACCGTCGAGACCGTCAGTTAAATTAACGCCATTACTTGTTGCAGTTACCATCAAAGCGATCCAGATAACTACCACTACCCCGCCTAGAACAATGCTGGTATCGCGAACGGCCGATAAATTTAGCGAGATAGGCGATAGTCCTTCGCTATCGGCAAATTGAATTCCAAAATAACCGAAGGTTGCCGCAATTACTACTTGCCCCAGAATTTTATATCTGCCTTTTAAACCTAAAGATTTCTCGCGAGATACTTTCAGCCAATCATCTAAGAATCCTACGAAACCTAGTCCGACTACCAAGGCAATAACTAATAGTGCTGAGGCAGTCATTGATGTTTGAGTTATTCCATGACTTAGCAAATAACCCGCGATAGCGGCGAAAATAATTATCAAGCCACCCATAGTTGGTGTTCCGCGTTTGGTGTGGTGCGAACTTGGCCCGTCATCTCGAATTATTTGACCATAGCCACGCTTAGCTAACAGGCGAATTAAAACTGGGGTGCCGAATAAAGCGAAGAAGAGCGCTACAGCGCCCGAGATAAGGATCTGTCTCATTTATTCGTCATCCTTCTTTCCTGCATCAGTTTGCCAGTTCGCTGCTACTTCTTGGGCTATTTCCTCAAAATGTTCGGCACGGGATGCTTTGACTAGCAATACGTCACCAGATTGCATCTCTTTCAATAGCGCGACCACTGAATTCTTCTCGTCTAATTCATGAACTTTTGTCTCGCTATCACTTGCTACCCCGCGACTATATGCAGGCATCGAAACTGTTAGCAATTGATCAATTCCTAAGTCGCTAACTAATTTTCCAATAGCAACATGGTCAGTGTTTTCTGAAGGTCCCAATTCATGCATCTTTCCTAGAACTGCCCAAGATGAGCCACCGCGTTCTTGTGCGAATAGCGCCAACGTGCGTAGCGCTGCTGCCATTGATTCTGGATTAGCGTTATATGAATCATTGATCATTAATCGCCCATTTAGTTCAAATATTTCCATCCGCCACTTGCTGGCAAGTTCAGCCATCGATAGAGCACCAGCTATTTGATCGACAGATAGTCCTAGTGCACTTGAGATCGCTGCGGCTGCTAGCGCATTCGGAATTTGGTGCAGGCCAACTAAGCGCATGCCAACGGCTGCTCGACCTGATTTTGTTACGAGATCAAAATGTGGCCGACCTTCACGAATTTCAACATCTGCAGCTCGCACATTGCAATCGCTTCGTTCGCCAAAAGTAAGCACAGCTACCCCATCAGCAACTTTCATCGCCGGCGTAAAATGATCATAAGTTCCCAGGATCGCAGTGCCGCCACTTACTAGAGAAGCAACTAATTCTGATTTAGCTTGGGCGATAGCTTCGCGAGATCCGAATTCGCCAATGTGAGCATTGCCAACCTTTAGGACTGCTCCAATATTCGGTTTTGCAATCTCGCAAAGCGATGCGATATCCCCAATATGCCGCGCGCCCATCTCGACGATGCAGTACTTGGTTCGCTCATTACATTCTAAAATTGTTAACGGTACGCCTAGCTCATTATTAAATGAGCCCTTTGGTGCCACGGTCTCGCCAGCTGAGGAAAGAATGTAATTAAGTAGATCTTTAGTTGTTGTCTTACCTTGCGACCCAGTAATGCCAATAACCGTTAAATCCGCTAATTGCACTCGTACAAATTTGGCTAGATCTGCAACGGCCTGCATTACATCAGAGACGACCACGCAAGGTTGCGCAACTACTTGGGTCGTAAGAGCTAATACAGCTCCGTTTGAGAAAGCATCAGAACAGAAATTATGACCATCGGTATTTTCGCCAATTAGAGCGAGAAAGAGCGATCCTGCTTTAGCATGGCGTGAGTCAAATACTGCCGCTTGGGTGACCAAAATGTTTTCGTCACCGTGAAGTGAGCCATTTACAATTAATGAAATTTCGCGAGCTGATAACTTAATCATGAAGTTGTCTCTATTGCAGCAGCTAGAACTAAGCGATCATCAAAGTTATGTTTAACGCCAGCAATTTCTTGGCCCGGCTCATGTCCTTTTCCAAGTAACACGACTACATCGCCAGGCTTTGCTGCCGCTACCGCGATTTCAATGGCACGCTTTCGATCGAGTTCAATCGAAGTAGTAGCTGGCAAAGTTAAACCAGAGACCATCTCTTTTACTATTTGCGCAGGATCTTCACTGCGCGGATTATCACTCGTAAATATTGCGACATCCGAACCTGTTATCAACGCAGCTCCCATTAATGGTCGTTTGCTCTTGTCGCGATCGCCACCACAGCCTAATACCGCAATAATTTTTCCAGCGGTGCTCTCACGCAACGCTGCCAATACTCGTGTGACTGAATCTGGCGAGTGCGCATAATCAACTAAAGCGCTAAACGACTGGCCCAAATCAACTTTTTCGAGTCGTCCCTCAGCGCCGGTTAGCTTTGGGGTAATTGCGGCTATATCGATTGGGTCAATTCCGCCAGCAACACTGATAGCTATTGCCATCAATAAATTGTCTAAATTGAAATCACCTACCAATTTGGTTGTGGTTTCAATCAATATTCCGCCAGTGCCTCTAATCGCAATCGAAGTACTTTGCACGCCGATTTCAATTCGCTCAAAATACCAATCGGCTGACTTGTCATTGCGCGAAATTTTGACTACTGGCAGCTCTTGAATTTCCATCAGTTTTTTTGACCAGGCTGAATCAATATTTAGATAGGCGCTATCGGCATACTTATAGCTAAATAGAGCGGCTTTAGCGGCAAAATAGGCATCCATGTCCTCGTGGAAATCCAAGTGATCTTGGGACAAATTAGTAAAGGCTGCAATATTAAAATGTGAGCCGCTAATTCGATTTAGCGAAACTGCATGACTAGAGACTTCCATAAAGAGATTGCGCATATGACGCTCGCGCATAACCGCAGCCAAAGACTGCAGCTCTGGTGCCTCAGGAGTGGTGCGAATAGCGGCCACTACTTCATCACCTATTCGAGTTTCAACGGTTCCAACTAAGCCACTTTGCCGACTAGCCGCCATTGCGATTTGGTGGAGCAGCGTTGTTACTGTGGTCTTGCCATTTGTGCCAGTTACCGCAACGCTAAACATGTCACGCATTGGTTCATTGTGTAACCACGCAGAAATGACACCTGCATTTGCTCGCGGATTTGAAACAACAAGTACCGGTAAATCTGTAACGAGGGCTGCGCCTACTTCGTCAGTTAAAACCGCTACGGCACCGTTTAGTTTGGCGTTGCCAGCATAAGTTGCGCCATGTGTTTTAGCGCCAGCGACGGCAACAAATAGATCTCCAGCTTCAATTTGATGTGAATCGATGGAGACCCCAGTGACCATTACATTTTCTAAACCTGAATAGTTTGATTTAGCTGAAACAAGTTCACTGACCGCACGAAGAGTTCTTCCAGCAATGGGATCGTGTGGTCGCAACATTTTAGAGAGCGCCACTCGCAGAGTTCGTTGGTGTCTTTGTCTTAGTTTTAGTTAGTGCTTTTTCAGTAAGGGCAACTGGCACTATTTTGGTACCAGTTGGTGCAATGTGCTTTGACTCAAGA
Source organism: uncultured Actinomycetes bacterium (assembly GCA_903939005.1). Lineage (GTDB taxonomy): Bacteria > Actinomycetota > Actinomycetes > Nanopelagicales > Nanopelagicaceae > Planktophila. The sequence continues at coordinate 4,004 of CAJAFH010000144.1, forward strand.
ACAAATGACATTACCTTCTTAAATACCGGACCACCGAGATATCCACCCCAGTGCATTCCTTTAGGATCTTGAATAGTCACTGAAATTACATATCTAGGTGCATCTGCTGGCGCGAAGCCAATAAATGAAGCTGTGTAACCGCTATAACAGCCGCAGATATCGTTATAGCGACTCGCAGTTCCAGTTTTACCAGCCACTCGATACCCAGGAATTGCAGCAGAAGGAGCTGTACCGTTTCCAGAAACCACACTCTCCATCATGAGGCGGACTTTTTGGGCGGTTTCAGCGCTAATCACTCGTTCATTTGCCCGGGGTTTAGCAGGTGTGAAATTTCCATTTGCTTCATTTGTTCCAGCGATCACAGTCGGCGATACGCGAACACCATTATTTGCAATAGTGGCGAACACACTTGTTGCTTGCATAGCAGTTAGCGAATATCCCTGCCCGAATGCAACTGTTGGGGCTGTTGTGCCTGACCAATCTGAAACTGGATGCAGGATACCTCGTGATTCACCAGGTAGACCAGAACCAGTGCTGGCTCCAATTCCAAACTTGGTTAAGTAATCATGTAATTGATTATTCGTAAGTTTTTCGCCAATAAAGATCGTACCGGTGTTGCTAGAAACAGCCAGGATTCCAGAAGTTGTTAACCGTTGGTTTGGGTGTTTTTCGTGATCATGGAAAAAGGATCCACCACGTTTAATTTTATAGGGAACGGTAAAAACAGTAGTTGGCGTTACTTTATTTTCTTCAATTGCTGCAGCAATGGTCATAATTTTTCCAGTCGAACCTGGCTCATAAACATCTTGAACTGATGGATTACGCATTGCAGCCAGTGAAATACTGTCACGATTATTTAAGTCAAAGGTAGGCGC
>CAJAFH010000145.1 GCA_903939005.1 uncultured Actinomycetes bacterium
GGGATCTGAAGCTTTGATAGCCAACAGAATTGCATGGTGACGATCTGCAGTTTTACTCGCTGCCGCTGGGTCGTATTTTGTATCTAATAGTTCGTCGAAGATTCGCCAAAAGACTTCAAGTAGCAAAATCGAAAGCGGGTTTTTCAATGGCGCAAGAAGCTCCTCATGAAATTCTCGGTCCGTTGCAGAAGTAACAAATCCCGACTTCGCCTCTTCGTCCATTTTTGCCAAGATTTTTTCTAGCGCTTCTAAGTCTGGTTTCAAACCTTCAGTAACTAAATTTGTGAGTAAGCCTTGCTCAAGTGACTCGCGTACCTCGCTTAAATATCGTAGGTATGTGCCTTGGTCATCGATAGTTAAGCGACTATGGAAAATTAATTCATCAGACATTGATTTAAGAGAGAGAACTCCGACGTATGTGCCCGCGCCTTGTTTTACTTCGAGCACGCCAGTTGCTCGCAAAGTTCGCACAGCTTCGCGCAGCGAGTTTCGTCCAACTTTTAACTCTGCACACAACTGCGATTCGGAAGGTAGTAAGTCGCCTGACTTGAGGCCATGAGTAAAGATCCACTCACGTAGAGAGCGGACCGCCCCATCTGTGCGGGATTCCTTTATCTTTGCCGGCATTTTCCCGGCGTGCTTATCTGGCAAAGTCATCCTACCTTTCAGTAGTTAGCGAGCTACTTTTCGTCGATAACTCACCTTTTAAAAGTAACCTAATTGTTATCTCGATATCCTTGACCTTAATTTAAAGGAAAGATAGATTTCAGTCAACACAAACATGGGATGTCTTAAACAGCAAAGGTACTTGCTGCGCCGGGTATCCCAGAAAAGATCTGACACACCAGGACGCCCCTGGAGTGTTTTAGAGTTGGAGGGTTTTTGTGAGAAAGTTTCATAAATCATTTGGCGCCATAGGTTTAGCAGCTGCACTTGCAGTGTCAGTGCTTGCCGCGCCAACACAAGCAGCAACAAATAATTCGATCACCGTGGCAGAAGTAACTGCCGGCGGCGGTGGAGTTAACACTATTTCTACCCCTTGGTTCGCATCCGGATCAATTTCTCACCATGCGATGTTCCGTGGTTTGTTTAAGGCTGATGCCAATTTAGTTTCTGTAAAACCTGACTTAGCTTCAGGTTACAAGTTCAGCAAAGATGGCAAGACACTTACCTTGACACTTAAGTCAGGCATTAAGTGGTCTGACGGAAAAGATTTAACTGTTGACGATGTTGTCTGGTCTATCAACTCATTACTTCGCGTTTCTAAGTCAAATGCGATTTTTGTCAACGCATTTAAGGAAATTGTTGGCAGTGAAGCAGTAAATGCCACCAATAAAGCAACCATGAGTGGAATTACAACTAAGGGAAATGACATCATCATTTCACTTAAGTCACCAATCAACGTCATGATTCCCGTTCTTGCACAGTTCATGATCATGCCTAAGCACGTTTTAGCTGATGAAGATATTTTAAAGTTAGATACAAATAACTTCTGGCGAAATCCAGTTGTACTTGGTCCTTACAAGGTAGGAACATTTAGCCAAGGCAACTTCATCACACTTGTACCAAACGACAAGTATGAAGGCGTAAAGCCAATCATCAAAGAAATTAACATAATTGTTTCTTCAAACCTCGTAGCAGATGCAAAGTCTGGAAAGTTGGATTACTTCACAACTAATGATCCTGACACGATTCGTGCAATGAGTTCAGTTAGTACCTTTAAATCAGCTCCGCTAGATGTGCTTTTCTATCGCTACTTGGTTATTAACCCAACAGGTCCATTTAGTAACGTAAAAGCTCGTGAAGCGCTTAAGTACGCAATCGATTGGAACAAATTAGTTCCAGCGATCTACGGGCAACAGGGCAAGGTAATTAACAGTGGTGTTGCTTCAGGTATGCCTCATCACCTATCTTCAATTCCGAAGTACAAGTATGACAAGGCAAAAGCGACTGCTCTTCTAAAGGAAGCAGACTTCGACTTCTCAAAGACAATTCGCCTACGCACATACAATCAATCCCAACCTGCAGTAATGATTCTCTTGACTGCAGTAGCTCAACAACTCACAGAAGTTGGAATGAAGGTTGAATTCCTTCCATGGACAGGAGATGCAACTACAGAACTTTGGACAAATCGTAATTACGAGCTTGCTCTTAAGGGTCTTAGTGCATTCAACGTCAGTGAGTGGTTCGGCGAGTACAGCAACATGGCAACATTTGGAAAGTCCATTGGTGCTCAACCTGAATTCGCAGCTCTAAGCTCAAAGTTGCTTCAAGCAACAACTCTCCGCGATACTGGCAAGATTTTGACAGATTTGCAGAAACTTGAGCAAGAGAAAATGTACAAACTGCCAATGCATTTATTGAAGCAGGTTGTATTTATCTCAAAGAACATCAGTGGTACACCAACTAAGTGGGGAAATCCCCTCTATGTTTATCAAAACAACATAGCTAGCTGGTCTGCTAACTAACTAAGTAAAGGCGGTACTGACCTAGGTGCGAGAGTATCCTTGGTCAGTACCGCCACTTATTTTCATTTGATTTTTTAGGGATGGTAGTTTCTTGGTTTCGTTTATAGTTCGGCGAATAGCGATTTTGGTGCCTATGGCATTTGCGATCAGCGCATTGATTTTTTTCGCATCGCGTCTTTCTCCGATTGATCCA
>CAJAFH010000146.1 GCA_903939005.1 uncultured Actinomycetes bacterium
CGACCCGACATATTTGAAGCTTCACCCGTCACATAGGTGTTCTCATTTACCCACTTGAGTAGCTTTGCTAACTTTTCCTCATCGGTAAGAATGGGGAGCGGCGTAGTTATTGACTTGCCAGTTGTGTAGTCAAAGACAGTTTGCGTTAGAGGAGGTGCTGCATTGGTCGTGAATGTAAGGGACTTCTCCCCACCAACTCCATCAGCGCTAAACGCAACGATCGAAATGTCATAAGTCGTATTAGGAATTAGATTACGTAGGCGGCCATTCCAACCACTGGTAACTGCATCGAATTTAAACGGACCTGGGTAGAGCATCTCAGGACCCTTATAAAGAACGCTGTCGATGTTCACACCAGCCCAAACAATCTTGCCACTTTCACCGTCGCCATCATCTACGAAAGTAAGTTCTGAAAGTGATGCTACAACTAACGCATCCGTATTAATCGTATTCGAATATGTTGGTTGGGAAGTTCCGATTGCATTCTTCGCTGTTACTGCGAATGAGTATGCAGTGCTTGGTTTCAAACCATCAAAGTTAAAGGTTCCACCTGTTGCTTGTATAAAGGTCTGAGTAAATCCACCGGGAGTTGAAGTCGCGGTATATGAAATTACCGCAGAACCACCATTGCTTGCTGGTGCGCCGAAGCTAACTGTTGCACTTCGCTTGCCAGTAGTTATTGCTACGACTGAGACTGGGCTACCGGGGGCTGTGATAAGAGGCGTACAAGTTTTTCTCTTGCTCCCTAGTCCCGCAAGGGTCAGAGTTGAGCTTGTCAGAGTTGTTCCACAGTACTCATAAGAACTAAGCGAACTCCAAATTGCAAAAGCTTCTACACCAATTGAAATAACACTATTTGGAATTGTTAAAGAGGTTAGAGCGCCGGTATAGAAGGCAGCGGAACCTATCGTGGTAACGCTCTCTGGAATCGATACCGAAGTTACTGGCAAGAGATGAAAAGCATAGCCAGCAACACTTGTGACGCCAAGAGGAATAACTACGCTGCCTGTACAGCTATCATTAGCGTTATTTTCGATCACAACGTTATTTAAAATCTCAAAGAAACCAGTAGTACAAGCCACATCTCCACTTGTACCGTTGTACGGAGTGCCAAATGTTGGAACTGGGCCAGCCGATGCCGGTTGTAAAGCGACTAATGAAGATGCCGCAATCGACAAGGCAACAAGAACGCGCAATGACTTTTTCACTTATTAATACTCCGGACTGTTTTCGTTCCAAACGGAAAAACATCCAGAGGGTGACGACCCTGAACCAGTAATTTCTAAGGCGCATAGCCTTCGAATTTAACTACTCAAGCGCTTGGCAAACTTAAAGTGGTGGCACTCGAGTAATTTGTAGGAAGCCTAAGGGGTTAACCCCAAGACATCACCCCGAAATCACGCATAACCACTTGATTGTGGGGCAAGCCCCAGCGCCTACCTTGCTGATCCATCTCGGCACCTCGAACTAACCCCACCAACCCCAGCCAAGCCCTGCAAGCCAATCGTTAACTTCCCGTTACCCACACTCGCCCTTTCAGCCCCGCTTACATATCTATTGCGCGCGCTGCTGGCTATTTTTACCCCATGAGAAATTCAACGCTTATCCGCCCATCCGCCCCAGCCCGCCAAAGCGCATCACGCCGCGCATTCGCACTCGTTGCGATCGCCGTAATGGCCGCCGTTGGCCTGCCCGCAGTCGCAACCGCTGCTAACCCAGCCACCGTCACGCTAACTGTTCACTACCAACGCCCCGGCGCTGACTATGACACTTGGAACCTATGGTTATGGCGCAACTTGGGCACCGGTACTGACGCCGAAGTTAATAAAGATGGCGTTAAGTTCACCGGCGATGATGATTTCGGAAAAGTTGTAACTGTTGAAATTAATAACATGGACAAATATGAAAACATCGGAATCATTGTTCGTAAAGGTGAATGGGCAGCTAAGGATGTAACTGCCGATCGCTTCATTACTAAGTTCGGCGCTGATGGCAAAACTGAAATTTGGTTACGCCAAGCTGACCCTGTTATTTACTACGAAAAGCCAACTGGCGAAGTAGCTGTGCCAACCGGAAG
>CAJAFH010000147.1 GCA_903939005.1 uncultured Actinomycetes bacterium
AGTCACGGATTGATTCATCGAGGTTGTACATACCCATTGCAACACCAGATGATTTGAAATCATAAACGGTGTGCTCAATTGGAGCAGATCCATCTTCTGGCATAAAAGTCATGGTTAGCTTGCCAGCACCAGGAACCTTGAAGTCAGTTGCACGGTATTGATCACCGAATGCGTGACGACCGATAACGATTGGCTTAGTCCAGTGTGGAACCAACCGTGGCACATTGCTGATGATGATTGGCTCGCGGAAAATTACGCCGCCAAGAATATTGCGAACAGTTCCGTTAGGAGACTTCCACATCTTCTTTAGACCGAATTCTTCAACGCGGGCTTCATCAGGAGTAATAGTTGCGCACTTGATGCCAACGCCATGCTTCTGGATTGCATGAGCTGAATCGATAGTTACCTGATCGTCAGTTGCATCGCGATTTTCCATACCCAAGTCGTAGTACTCAAGATTTACATCTAGGTAAGGCAGGATCAAGGAATCCTTGATGAACTGCCAGATGATGCGAGTCATTTCATCGCCATCTAGTTCGACAACGGTTCCGGTTACTTTAATTTTTGACATTTAAAGCGGCTCCTTAAAGGGTTTGGACATCGGCTTGTTTTGCACGGACAGCTTCAGCTGCAACCTTTAGGGCCGCAATTTCAGATTCAGTTAAATCACTTTCAACAACTTTTTTAATGCCGGTGCGACCGATCTCGGCTTCAACGCCTAGATACACACCAGAAATTCCGTATTCGCCATCAACCCATGCACACACTGGCATTACCGCACCTGAATCTTCGATGACTGCTTTTGCCATACGAGCGGCTGCAGCAGATGGTGCGTAGTAAGCCGAACCTGTCTTTAGCAGCGCAACAACTTCAGCGCCACCATTACGTGTGCGATCAACTAAGGCATCGATATCGGCTTGGGAAAGTAAATCGCTAAGAGGCTTGCCATCTACTGTGCAACGACTTGGAACTGGAACCATGGTGTCACCATGCGAACCGAGAGTCAGCGTCTTAACCGATGAAACTTTAACGCCTAGCTTTTCGGCGACGTTGTCTGTAAAGCGAGCAGTATCTAACATGCCAGCTTGACCAATAACTCGGTGCTTTGGAAAACCCGTTGCTAGTTGAGCCAGTGCAGTCATTTCATCAAGTGGATTTGAAACCACGATGATTACCGCATTTGGTGAATGCTTGGCAATATTTTCAGCAACGCCGCGAACGATGCCAGCGTTTACATCAATTAGATCCATGCGGCTCATGCCTGGCTTACGTGGAAGACCGGCAGTAATAACAACTACATCTGAATTTGCAGTTGCTTCGTAGCCAGCGCCATCTGCTGTTGTGGTTGCGCCAATAATTTTTGTTTCGAAACCTTCGATTGAACGAGATTGGTTCATATCTAGCGCCAAACCTTCTGGCTTGCCTTCGAGAATATCGGTGAGAACTACAGTGTCGAAAATGTTGTATTCAGCTAAGCGCATTGCGGTGGTTGAACCATAGAATCCGGCGCCTACTACTGTGACTTTGCTACCCATTTGCAGTTCTCCTGAATGTAAGGAATATCTTGAGGTCGAGGTAAATCCTATCGCCCACGCGGAAGTGCTAACGCCAGCACAAAGAGGCTGATCGAAATAGCTAGTGGTAAATAGAGTTCAATTTTGCGTTGCCCACGCTGCGAAATGGCAAAAAGGCCGGTACCCACTGCAATTAAAAGTGATCCAGTTCGCACTAATCCGAGGGCGCCGGCAACCACGCCAGCAGCGACTAATGCATAAGAAGAATAGGAAATTACTCGCATGCCTCAACCACATTGGTAAGTAGCATCGCGCGGGTCATTGGGCCAACGCCACCAGGCATTGGGGCAACATTTGCAGCAACTTCAAAAACATCAGGGTGAACATCGCCCAGCAAGCCAGCCTCAGTTCGGGAAATTCCGACATCTAGAACAGTGGCACCTGTCTTAATCATTTGGGCAGTTAAGAAATGTGCTTTTCCAATTGCCGCAACCACAATGTCAGCTTGCTTAACATGCTTAGCTAAATCTTTAGTACCAGTATGCGTCAAGGTAACTGTGGCATTTTCTTCTTTGCGCGTTAGCAATAATCCAAGTGGGCGACCAACTGTTAAGCCACGACCGATTACACAAACTTCAGCCCCTGCTATGGAAACTTCGTAATGACGCAACAACGCGACGATACCGCGAGGAGTGCACGGTAGCGGTGCTGCATATCCACTAACTAATCGACCTAGGTTCATTGGGTGCAATCCGTCGGCATCTTTGGCCGGATCAATTGCTTCGAGAATCGCTTGCGCATTGATACCGTTTGGCATCGGCAACTGCACGATGTAACCGGTGCATTCTGTTGCCGAATTTAAATCTTTGATTGCAGCCATAACATCTGCTTGCGTTGCAGATGCCGGTAGATCAACTCGAATTGAATTAATGCCAACTTCTTCGCAATCGCGATGCTTGCCGGCAACGTAGGAATGTGAACCTGGATCATCGCCAACTAGAACCGTGCCTAAACCTGGTGTTATGCCGCGAGCTTTTAGAGCTTCGGTGCGGGTGCGCAGATCTGCTTTAACAATTGTGGCTAAAGCTTTGCCATCGAGTATCCGCGCTTTATGCATGGGAGAAGTGTCTTGTACTAGTGAAGAACATTGCAACATTGGCAGCTTTTGCTGCGGCGATTACCTCTTCATCGCGCACACTGCCACCAGGTTGGGCCACTGCGATAACGCCAGCATCAATTAATATCTGTAAGCCATCGGCAAATGGGAAGAAAGCATCACTTGCTGCAACTGAGCCGGCCACGCGATCACCGGCGCGATCAACCGCTAATTTCGCCGAATCCACCCGATTAACTTGGCCCATTCCAATTCCAACCGCAGCGCTATCTTTAGCGAGCAAGATGGCATTGCTCTTAACGGCGCGAACTGATCGCCAAGCAAACTCTAAATCTTTTAGCGTTTGCGCACTTACTGGATTTCCGGAAACTTGCACCCAATTAGCTGCGCTATCACCGGGAGCATCAATCAAATCACTTTCCTGCAAAAGCGCTCCGCCAGATACTGGGCGCAGCTCGACTGGATTAATCGCAATTAAGTCACACTGCAGAATTCGAATCGAAGGTTTCTTCATTAATACTTCTAGCGCATCAGCATCAAATGCGGGCGCAATTAAAACTTCGGTGAATATCTTAGAAAGTGGTTCGGCCATCGCTAGGTCCACTTTGCGATTCGCAGCAACTACTCCCCCAAATGCCGAAACTGGATCGCACTCATGTGCCTTTAAGTAGGCGGCTGAAATGTTTGTACCTGTCGCAATACCGCAAGGATTAGCATGCTTAATGATCGCTACAGCTGGGTCACTGTGATCTAGCGCTGCTCGCCAAGCAGCGTCAGCATCGGTGTAATTATTAAAGGACATCTCTTTACCGTGCAGTTGTTTAGCGCCAACGATTCCGTGCCCAGTTGATTTATAAATTACCGCGCTTTGATGTGGGTTCTCGCCATAGCGCAAAGTGTTCTCTTGCTTGTAAATAGAGCCAAACCAAGTCGGCAACTTCGGAGGCGTACCTTGTTGGCCTAACCAATTCGCGATCGTTAAATCGTATTCGGCTGTTGTTCTAAAAACTTCCAAAGCTAACTGTTGGCGCTCTTCATTAGTGAAGCCACCGGCTGCTAAAGCACCTAGTAATTGGTCATACTGTGAAGTCTGGCTAATTACGGCAACTGAGCCATGATTCTTTGCGGCCCCACGCAACATTGATGGTCCGCCAATATCAATCTGCTCAATTGCTTCAGCAAAGGTGGCACCAGCTGCAATAGTTGCAGCAAATGGATAAAGATTAATAATCACTAAATCAAATGGCGCAATATCGAGTTCTGCAATCGCGGCTAAATGATCCGGATTATTTTGATCAGCCAAGATGCCCGAGTGCACTCGTGGGTGCAGAGTTTTTACGCGTCCGCCCATGATTTCGGGAAAGCCGGTGTAATCACTAACTTCAGTAACTGCAATGCCAGCAGCAGCTAAATTTGCCGCAGTTGAACCGGTTGAAAGAATCTCAACGCCAGCTTTGCTAAGTGCTGCGCCAATTTCAAGTAGGCGATCTTTATCGTAAACGCTTAGTAACGCTCGACGGATCGGTTTGCGATTGCTCATTAACAGCGCTGCCTTCTACTTTAGCTCGGCCAGTATTTGCGGAATGGTCGCAACGATGAGACCGCGTTCGATAATCTTAATACGTTCGTGCAGGGTTTCTTCGGTATCAGTTGGCAGGATCTCAATAGGTTCCTGCGCGATGATCTCGCCAGTATCAACACCTTCATCAACCCAATGAATAGTCGTGCCAGTTTCGCTCGCCCCGGCTGCAAGTGCATCACGCACGGCATGTGCACCTGGGAAAAGTGGCAATAAAGCTGGGTGACTATTGATCACGTTAAATCTCTGTACGAATTGCGGTGCCAAGATGCGCATAAAGCCAGCGCAGACAATCAGATCTGGTAGATATTTTGAGGCTAATGAAAGCAGCGCTTGATCCCAGTTTGCTCGATCCCCGATTAGCTCAACTATTTCAACTTTGATCCCGAATTCATTTGCAATACCAATTACTTTGGCAGCGGGCTGATCACAGATCAGGGCGGTGATTTCGTAGCCCTTGTCAGCGGCAAAGATTGCTCGAGCTAAAGTGCCCGATCCGCTGGCCAGAATTACGACTTTCTTCATCTGGCTCGATCTAACCGCGGCAGAACTCGCGCCAAACCAATGCCAATAGCCATTTCCACGCCAATGGCAAGCGTTACTTTCCAAATCGAAACACCAACAGCGCTAAGCGCCTCGGTCATCAGAGATCCACTTGCAGCCCAACTAATGAAGGCAATTGCTAATAAAACTAAAGTAAAAGTTTGCCAAAGTACTTCGGGCCGTTGATTTAGCGTCCAACTAGTTAGCGCAACTCCAGCTGCAACAAAAAGCAGAACTGCAATTAGCGCCCAAGGAAATTTGCCAGTTGGTAGAGCGCCTAAAATTGGCAGCGCTGGAATTTCCGGGACTTGATATGACAACGGTGAAATTATGGTGCCGTTGCCGATTCCAAAACCAACGCCGGCGAAATAACCAAGAGTTGCAACTGCAGCATTTGGTAAATAGAGCACATTTAAAATCAGTAGCAATAATCCACCTAAAATTCCAGGTTCAAGCACTTGAGTTAAATCCTTAACTACCGACAAATTAACCAGTAGTGAGATGCCCAAAACCAAGAATGCAAAAC
>CAJAFH010000148.1 GCA_903939005.1 uncultured Actinomycetes bacterium
CTGAGAAGTTAAAGTCCCTCTCAATTATTTAAGTTATATAGCAGCGCTGAACTAAGCGCTGCCGATAGAACCACGACTGGAAACGGTGCTTTTAAAAGCAACGCCAGAATTGCAACTGATAGCCCCAGCAAGCGGTGATCAATCATTAACTTAGATTTCTCCGTGAAAGTCTGCGCAGCAACTAACGCGCTCAAAAGTGCAATCGGAATAAGCGCATTTACTTTCTGAATCTTCGGATGCGATAACCATTTCTCTGGCACCGAGTGTCCGCTGTACTTCAAGGCGAATGCAATGGCACTAGTGCCGATTACGGCGATCCAATATTGATTCATTTGCGCAACCCCACAGCCACTGCAATAAATGCAGTTGCAATAATCGGTAGGCCAGCTGGCAAGATCGGGGTCATAGCGATTGCAAATACGGCGCAACCAATTGCTAGCGCTCGATCACTATTTGTTTTAAGTCGCGGCCAAACTAAACCAAGGAAGGCAGCCGGTACCGCTGAATCTAAACCCCATGCGCGAATGTCACCCATAGCTTGTGCGCCAAGTGCGCCAGCTAGAGTGAAAAGATTCCAAAAAATAAATACCCCAAAACCAGTTAACCAAAAGCCTTGTCGCATGGCTTCAGGGCTGCGCACTTCTTGGCCTAGCGCAACGCCAGTTGATTCATCGATAGTTATCTGTGCCGCAACAATTCGTTTGAAACCTTTAACTTTTAACCGGGGCGCCATGATCACGCCATATAGACCATTACGAATTCCGAGTAGGGAAGCAGTAGCAATTCCACTAAGTGCAGTTCCGCCAGCACCTAGTACTCCGACAACTGCGAATTGAGATGCACCCGAGAAAGTCAGCAGTGAAAGCAAGCAACTTTGCAAAACGCTAAAGCCATTGGCCACAGCGGCGGCGCCAAAAGCCACGCCATATGCACCGACGGTCAACGAAACGCTCAGCGAATCGCGCAGGGTGGCACTGTTTACTTTGGACACGCGACCATTCTGCCGTAGAAATCCACAACCGCGCGCAGGTGGCTAGATAGGGTCACCTCATGAGCACCGAATCAACGCGCACCAGGGAGATCATCTTCCGAAGCGACATGACTGTCGAGCTGGTTAAAGCCAGCGCCAGTGATGCCGATGTAATTTGGGCAGCGCGCGTATCTACTGCCGGCGAGCAATCTCTCGATGAGATCGGCGAGGACCCAGCGCGTTCGGCCGGACTAATTAATTACTTGGCGCGCGAACGTCATGGTTCACCATTTGAGCATACTTCAATGACTTTCTTTATTTCTGCACCTATTTTTGTATTCCGCGAATTTATGCGTCACCGCATTGCTTCATACAACGAAGAGAGCGGTCGTTATCGCGAACTCTCACCAGTTTTCTATGTGCCAAATGCAGATCGCAAACTAATTCAAATCGGTAAAGCTGGCGCATACACATTTGTTGATGGAACTAAAGAGCAACTTGAAATTACTGAAGCGGCAATGAAAGAGGCCTATATTTTGGCTTACAAGCAATATCAAGTAATGCTCGATGCTGGCATTGCTCGTGAAGTTGCTCGTGCAGTTCTGCCGGTCGGACTTTATTCATCAATGTATGTAACTATGAATGCCCGCGCATTGATGAATTTCTTATCGCTTCGCACCGCCCGTGAGGGGTCACATTTTCCAAGCTACCCACAACGCGAAATCGAGATGGTGGCCGAGAAAATGGAAGTCGAATTTGCCCGATTAATGCCATTAACCCACGCTGCTTTTGAGAAATCGGGACGAGTTACTCCTTAAAAACGGGTAAGGTTACGCGTATGGCAATCGACGCTCCATTTGGCCGCA
>CAJAFH010000149.1 GCA_903939005.1 uncultured Actinomycetes bacterium
AGATGTTCTGAAAACAATAAACAGGTAATTAATGCTGGAGAGATTGAGGAACCAATTCCTCACTAATTCCCGATTCTCAGCCTGATTTCATAGCCAAAAAGCGCGTTAGAGAGCCCGATTTGTGCGGCTTTTACCTAAACTAAGACAGTTAAGGCAGGCGCACGCTCATTGTGTGCCAGCTCAAGTTAAGTTTCGTCGAATGCAGGGAGTTGAAATTGATTCGCTTAGAGAAGGTCAGTAAGACCTATCCAGGGATGGATCGAGCGGCGCTTGAAAACGTGGACTTGGAAATTACCAAGGGTGAGTTCGTTTTCTTGGTCGGTCTTTCAGGTTCTGGTAAATCAACATTCTTGCGTTTGATTCTGCGCGAAGAGCGCCCAACAACTGGCACGATTCATGTTGCTGGCAAAGATTTAAATACTTTAGCAAATCATAAAGTTCCAGAACTTCGTCGTCAGGTCGGAACAGTTTTCCAAGATTTCCGGTTACTACCAAATAAAACTATTGCCGAGAACGTTGCTTTCACATTGCACGTACTTGGTTATTCGCAGAAAGAGATCAACCGCGAAGTTCCTGAAGTTCTAGAACTTGTTGGCTTAGAAGATAAAGCTGATCGCAAACCAAATGAGATTTCAGGTGGCGAGCAACAGCGCGTGGCAATTGCGCGTGCATATGTCAGCCGCCCATTGATTTTGATTGCCGATGAACCAACTGGAAACCTTGATCCAAATACCAGCGTGGGCATCATGAAGCTACTTGATCGCATTAACCGCGAAGGCACCACAGTTTTGATGGCAACGCACGATTCTGGAATTGTTGATCAGATGCGCAAGCGAGTTATTGAACTCGAAGGCGGCCATGTAATTCGCGACCAAGTTCGCGGCGTTTACGGATACACGGGTTGATGATGAATCGCAACGCATTTACACACGAGAGTAATCGCAACGCACTTACACAAGTCTTGATGATGAATTACTCAGCTTTCGGACTCAAGGGATAGGGGCAGATCAATGCGCGCTAAGTTTCTAATGAGCGAGGTTGGTATCGGCCTGCGCCGAAACATGACCATGACATTTGCTGTTGTTGTGACTGTAGCTATCTCGCTATCACTGCTCGGAATCGGCCTACTTTCTAACGCCCAAGTAAGTGCCATGAAGGATTATTGGTATGACAAGATCGAAGTTTCGGTATTTCTCTGCGGGCCTTTGAGCGAAACTGCCTCATGTTCTGGCGGCGTAGTAACTACTGATCAGCGTTTGCAGATTCAAAAAGATCTCGAGGAACTAAGCGTTGTAGATAGCGTTTACTACGAATCGCAATCAGAGGCATTTACCCGTTTCCAAGAGCGATTTAAAGAATCTGCCATCGCCCAGAATGTTTCCTCAGATCAATTACCTGAATCTTTCCGCGTAAAACTAAAGGACCCGACGCAGTTCGCAGTAGTAGTTAGCGCGTTTTCCGGACGTCCTGGTGTTGATGTGGTTCAAGACCAGCGCTCAATTTTGGAAAAGTTCTTCCAGTTGTTATCGGTACTTAGAAACGGCGCGCTCTTAGTTGGTTTGGCTTCGGTATTAACCGCGGCCCTTTTAATTAGTAATACATTGCGCATCGCAGCCTTTAACCGACGCCGCGAAACCGGTGTGATGAAACTAGTTGGTGCATCTTCCTGGTCAATTCAGTTGCCATTCTTGCTCGAAGGAATCTTCTCTGCCTTTTTAGGTTGGGGTCTAGCAACAGGATTATTGGCTGGCCTGAAAACCGTAATTGATAGCAAAGTTGCGCCGCTACTTACCTTTACGAAATTCTTTGGCTGGAATGAAGTCTGGATCGCATCAGGTTGGTTATTGCTAACCGGTATTGGCGTTTCAACTATTGCTTCCCTTGTAACACTTCGCCGCTACCTCAAGGTCTAACGCCTAATATCGGCGGTGCATCGTGGTGAAAGAAGTTGGCAAGAAGTTAGTTGCGCAGAACAAAAAAGCGCGCCACGATTATTCAATCGAAGACGTTTTCGAATGCGGCATGGTTCTAACTGGCACTGAAGTTAAATCACTGCGTGCTGGCCGCGCTTCATTAGTTGATGGATTTGCCATGATCGAAGATGGCGAACTTTGGTTGCATGGTGTGCATATTCCGGAATACACCGAAGGCACTTGGACCAACCACACTCCACGTCGAAATCGTAAGTTGCTGGTTCATAAAGATGAGATCAAACGACTGCATGCAAAGGTGAAAACTGGTGGACTCACTTTGGTTCCGCTGTCACTCTATTTTAAAGATGGAAAAGCCAAGATCGAATTAGCTGTTGCGCGAGGAAAGAAAGCACATGACAAGCGCGATGCTCTAATGGAAAAGCAAGCAGGTCGCGAAATTGAGCGCGAAATCTCGCGTCGTAACAGTGGCAAGAGTGGGCGTTCAAGCAAATACGACGACTAGTTGCAAACGTTATTTATTCTGCTCGCCGATCAAAGCTTCAAAAACGGAGATAAAGCACATTTTCTACGCTTTATCGGACTTCGCTTAACATCAGCCGTCGCTTACTTCTAAGCGTAAAAATCGCTGGATTAGATTCTTGTCATATCTCTGCCTTACACTTAGAACATCAAGTGTTGGTTTGTTGGCGGAAGTATTTTCCGCTAATAATCGACCCCTGATAAAACAACTAAATAGCGAAGCAATATTGCTTCCACACCCATGGGGGTGAACGGTCTCGACTTTGGATGTTGGGATAGGGGAAGCGGGCCGAGGAAGCCAGGATGATCTCGTTAACCAATAACCTGTGCAAAAAATCAAGC
>CAJAFH010000150.1 GCA_903939005.1 uncultured Actinomycetes bacterium
AAAAGTTCCAGGCCTAACACATGGCCTAGATAAGTTCATGTAAGGGGATCCGCAAATGTCTAAAGATCAGATTGTTATGTATGGCGCTGACTGGTGTGGCGATTGCCGTCGCTCTGAGCGTTTACTAAATGAACTAGGCGTCGAATGGACCAAGATTGATGTCGAAGCAGATTTAACTGCGGCTGACAAAGTCATTGAAATTAATGGTGGTGCTAAGTCAATTCCGGTAATTGTTTTCCAAGATGGCACTCATTTAACTGAGCCATCAGATATCGCTCTCACAGAGAAGTTAAAGTCCCTCTCAATTATTTAAGTTAATTACTCAAGTTATAGAGTAGCGCTGAGCTTGCAGCTGCTGAGATAACAACTACCGGAAATGGTGCCTTTAGTAATAGCGCAATGATGGCCACAGAAAGACCCAGCAAGCGGTGATCAATCATCAACTTACTTTTCTCAGTGAAAGTTTGCGCAGCAACTAAAGCGCTCAAAAGTGCAATTGGAATAAGCGCATTTACTTTCTGAATCTTCGGATGCGATAACCATTTCTCTGGCACCGAGTGTCCGCTGTACTTCAAGGCGAATGCAATGGCACTAGTGCCGATTACGGCAATCCAATATTGATTCACTTGCGTAACCCCACAGCCACTGCAATAAATGCAGTTGCAATAATCGGCAAGCCCGCAGGCAAGATAGGGGTCATAGCGACTGCAAATACGGCGCAACCAATTGCTAGCGCGCGATCACTATTTGTTTTAAGTCGCGGCCAAACTAAACCAAGGAAGGCAGCCGGAACAGCTGAATCTAAACCCCATGCGCGAATATCACCCATTGCTTGTGCGCCAAGTGCGCCAGCTAAGGTGAAAAGATTCCAAAAGATAAATACCCCAAAACCAGTTAACCAAAAGCCTTGTCGCATGGCTTCAGGGCTGCGCACTTCTTGGCCTAGTGCAACGCCAGTTGATTCATCGATAGTTATTTGAGCCGCAACAATTCGTTTAAAACCTTTAACTTTTAACCGGGGCGCCATGATCACGCCATATAGACCATTACGAATTCCGAGTAGGGAAGCAGTAGCTATTCCACTAAGTGCAGTTCCGCCAGCACCTAATACTCCGACAACTGCGAATTGTGATGCACCCGAGAAAGTCAGTAGCGAAAGCAAGCAACTTTGCAGAACCGTAAAGCCATTGGCCACAGCGGCAGCGCCAAAAGCCACGCCATATGCACCGACGGTCAACGAAACGCTGAGTGAATCGCGCAGGGTGGCACTGTTTACTTTGGACACGCAGCCATTCTGCCTTAGAAATCCACAACCGCGCGCAGGTGGCTAGATAGGGTCGCCTCATGAGCACCGAATCAACGCGTACTAGCGAGATCATCTTCCGAAGCGACATGACTGTGGAGCTGGTTAAAGCCAGCGCCAGTGATGCCGATGTTATTTGGGCGGCGCGCGTATCTACCGCGGGTGAGCAATCTTTAGAGGAGATTGGTGAAGACCCAGCACGTTCGGCCGGGCTAATTAATTATTTAGCGCGCGAGCGTCATGGTTCACCATTTGAACATACTTCGATGACCTTCTTTATTTCAGCACCTATTTTTGTATTCCGTGAATTCATGCGCCACCGCATTGCTTCGTATAACGAAGAGAGTGGTCGTTATCGCGAACTCTCACCAGTTTTTTATGTACCTGATGCAGATCGCAAATTAATTCAAATTGGCAAAGCTGGCGCTTACACATTCGTCGATGGCACCAAAGAACAACTTGAAATTACTGAAGCGGCCATGAAAGAGGCCTACATCTTGGCTTATAAGCAATACCAAGTGATGCTCGATGCTGGCATCGCCCGCGAAGTTGCGCGCGCAGTTTTGCCGGTCGGACTTTATTCATCAATGTATGTAACGATGAATGCCCGCGCATTGATGAATTTCCTTTCATTGCGCACAGCCCGCGAGGGGTCTCATTTTCCTAGCTACCCACAACGCGAAATTGAGATGGTGGCCGAGAAAATGGAAGTCGAATTTGCCCGATTAATGCCATTAACCCACGCTGCT
>CAJAFH010000151.1 GCA_903939005.1 uncultured Actinomycetes bacterium
ATTGCGCACATCTCTAGCGCTGGTAGCACGTGAAGTTGGAATCGATATCGCGGTCTCCCCTGGTGGTCTGGCCAGATTAGCTAAGAAGTTAGTCGTGATGGATGTTGATTCAACTTTGATCCAACAGGAAGTTATCGAATTGCTGGCCGCCAAAGTTGGTGTTGAAAAAGAAGTAATCGAGATAACTAAGGCAGCAATGGCTGGTGAATTAGATTTCGAGGCGTCTTTGCGTGCTCGCGTAGCGCTCTTGGCTGGCGCATCTGAAGAAATTCTACAAGAAGTGCGCAACGAAATTAAGTTAACACCTGGCGCTCGAACTTTGGTTAAGACGCTACAGAAGTTAGGTCACGAAGTAGCCGTAGTCTCTGGTGGTTTCACTGCCGTGATCGAGCCGATTCTTTCTGAGCTAGGAATTACGAATTACCGGGCAAATAACCTCGAGATTGTTGGTGGAAAACTAACGGGCCAAGTTTTGGCACCAATTATTGATCGAGCCGCTAAAGCTCAAGCACTACGCGATTTTGCAGATAAGACTGCCGTGACACTGGAGCAAACAATTGCTATTGGCGACGGTGCCAACGATCTAGACATGATTGCAGCCGCCGGTCTGGGAATTGCATTTAATGCAAAACCTGCAGTACGTGCCGCCGCGGATAGTTCCCTAACTGCGCCTTATTTGGATTCAGTTCTTTATTTATTGGGTATTACACGCGAAGATGTTGAAGCAGCAAATATCTAACTTATAAACGGCAGGCGTGGATATCTGTTACCAAGATGCCGCGAGCACCGATCGTCCAAAGATCATCCATGACGGCGTTTGTGTCCCGACGTGGGACCATCGCACGAACCGCGACCCAGTCGGCCTTTTGAAGTGGCGAAATAGTTGGCGACTCTAGCCCTGGTGTTAGTTCGCAGGCGCGATCAAGTGCGCTTTTAGGAATATCGTAATCAAGCAAAACATATTGTCGAGCAGTAACAACTCCCTGCAAGCGACGCATGAGAATTTCGAGGCCATCAGCTTGACTAGCATTCTTAATCAGTACCGCTTCACTGTTAAGAATCGGTTCGCCGAAAATCTTTAGTCCCGCTTGTCGCAGAGTATTTCCAGTACTTACGACATCGGCGATTACATCTGCTACCCCGAGTCGAACACTGCTTTCGACAGCGCCATCTAGACGAACCACTTCTGCTGAAATTTTCAGTTCCTTGAGATGATTCGCAACCAGGCCAGGATAAGCAGTTGCAATGCGTTTTCCGGCCAGATCACTTATCTTCCAATCACGATCGGCACTACCAGCGAAACGAAAGGTAGAACCGCCGAAACCTAAACTCAAGATCTCTTTTGCAGGTGCGCCAGAGTCAATAAGAAGATCGCGACCGGTGATGCCAGCTTCTAGTTCACCAGATCCCACATAGATAGCAATATCGCGTGGTCGTAAGTAATAAAACTCGACTCCATTTTCTGGATCCAACAGAACCAAATCACGAGCATCAACTCGTTGGCGATAGCCAGCCTCTTTTAGAATGGCAATAGATGAATCAGCAAGGGAACCCTTGTTCGGAACAGCTATTCGAATCATGGCTTACTCCTACAGGTAACGATAAACATCGGCGAGTGAAATTTTGCGAGCTAACATCAGAACTTGTAAGTGATAAAGCAGTTGACTGATCTCTTCGGCTAGCGCCTCATCGCCCTCATGTTCAGCAGCTAGCCAAACTTCGCCAGCTTCTTCTAGAACTTTCTTGCCAATTGAATGAACCCCACCGCTAACCGCAGCTACGGTTGCCGAGTCAGGTGACAGGGATGCGACTTTCTCAGAGAGTTCAGCGAAGAGCGATTCAAATGACTTCATGGGGACAGTTTACTTCAGGGGCTAAAGATCGCGAGCCACTATTAATGTCGCAACTAATTCTTAGCTGACTGGGCCTTTTCACGCAGAATGGTGACCATTTGCGCTGGATCTGCGCTGTTAAATACCGCGCTACCAGCTACGAAAGTATCAGCGCCAGCCGCAGCCGCAGACTCGATAGTTTCGAGCGAGACACCACCATCAACTTGCAGCCAAATTGCTTTAGCTCCGATCGCCTTACGTGCTTGCGCGATCTTCGGTAGCTGATCAGTCATAAATTTCTGTCCACCAAAACCTGGTTCAACAGTCATGATCAGCAACATGTCGAGCTCATCTAGAAATTCTAGATACGGATCGAGTGGGGTCTTCGGCTTAAGAGCCAGCGATGCTCGGGCACCATTGCTACGAATTGCCTTTAAAGTGCTTCGAATATCAGTTGTGGCTTCAGCGTGAATTGTCACGCTGGCGCATCCAACTTCAGCATACTTCGGGGCGATCTGATCGACATCTGCAACCATTAGGTGCGCATCGACCGGCAGCTTGCTTACCGAAATGATTTCGGATGCGTGCGCGAAATCAAAGGTGAAGTTCGGAACGAAAATATCATCCATGACATCAAGATGTACGAGATCTGAGGTTAATGAAATTCGTTCAATCTCGGCACCCAGGTGAGCGAAATCTGCATTAAGAATACTTGGTGTGATTCGAATCTGATAAGCCATGATTAAAGCCTAACTGGACTTCTGAAAGATAGTCATGAACATGGCATCCGTGTTATGTATCTGCGGCCAGAGCAAGAGCGATCCATCATCGTTTGCACTTACTAATCCAGCTGGGAAATGTGGCCGCAGATCTACTTTTTCAAGTTCTGGATGTTTTTTAAGAATTGTCGAAACTTGAAATTTTGTTTCAGCTAAATGTGGCGAACAGGTGACGTAGGCAAAATAGCCGCCCGGATTAAGTACTGAAATCGCTGCATCACTCAACTCGATCTGCAGATCAGTAAGCGTGCGCAGATCGGCAAGAGTACGTCGCCAGCGAACTTCCGGACGTCGTCTTAGTGCGCCTAAGCCAGTACAAGGTACATCGGCCAGGATGGCATCAAAGGTGCGACCTGTGGTCTCGATTTCGCGACCATCACCGACAATTACTTGACCAAACTCAACAACTTGCGAAACCAAATTGGCTCGTGGCGCAGAAATTTCATTCGCGGTGAATGTGTGATCTCCAAGAGCAGCGATGCTCGAAATAAGTGCGGCTTTCCCGCCAGGTCCAGAACATAGATCTAACCAGTCATGTGCGCTCTTGCTTACTGCGGCGAAAATTTCCGCAACTAATTGCGAACCTTCATCTTGTACGCCAGCGCGTCGATCTCTAATTGCCGGTATCGCGCCCGGAGAACCAGAGAGTCGAACACCATAAGGTGAATATTGAGTCGGCACTCCTCCGAGTTCAACTAATTCGCCTTGCGTAGATCGACCCGGCCAAGAAACTAACGTTGGTTGGGCCGGAATATTATTCGCTATTAACGCCGCCGTGACATCTGCTTCGCTCTTAAGTAAATCGAAGTAGGCCGACACAATCCATTGCGGATGTGAATATTGAATCGAAAGTCGTTCGATTGGGTCCTTTTTTTCAGCAAGTGGAGCCAGCCATTCCTCAAGTGATTTCTTCAAAACAGCGCGAAGTAACGCATTTAAAAAGGAACCTTGCGCCTCGCCTAATCGTTTACGCGCAATATCTACTGATGCTGAAACTGCAGCGTGATCAGGCACGCGCATCTCGTGAATCTGTTGTAGCGCCATGCGTCCAACATCTATGACGCCTGGGTCTACTTGATCCCAGGGCCGATTAGAAACTTGCGCCAATATCCAATCATGACGACCTTGCATTCGCAGAGTTCCATAAAGCAGTTCAGTGGCAAAAGCTTTATCACGATCGTCGAATTTGCTCGCAGTTAG
>CAJAFH010000152.1 GCA_903939005.1 uncultured Actinomycetes bacterium
ACTCTCTTTCTTTACAACCAGGCATTCGTCAATAACAAGTATGGCTATGCCGCTGCTATTGGTATCGCGATTACCGTAATTGTGCTGATTATTTCGGTAATTAATTTCCTTATTACCCGTCGCATTTCCAATGATGGAGGTGGGCGATAATGGTAAAGATTCCGAAATGGCAACGTACCTCTCCACTTAGTTATGTGGCCCTTGCCTTAATTACATTTCTCTCAATTTTTCCGTTTTACTGGATGTTTGTGGTCTCTTCTAACACGAATGCTGAGATCTCCAAGAGTCCACCTTCGTTAATTCCTGGTGGCAGATTCCTTATTGTTGCCGAGAAAGTTCTTAACGCTGAAGGCGTGTATTTCAATACCGCCCTAATGAACACATTTATTGTCGGCATTTCTGTCGCCGTTGCTCAAGTTGTTTTCTCAGCTTTTGCCGGGTTTGCCTTTGCAAAATTGAACTTCAAAGGGCGTAAGTTTTTTATTCTCTTCATCGTCGGAACCATGATGCTGCCTAGTCAGTTGGGCATCATTCCATTATTTATTTTGATCAAGAACCTACAAATGATCGATACTTTGTATGCCCTAATCGTGCCCGCCCTAGTTACCGCCTTCGGCGTATTTTGGATGCGCCAAATCATTGACGCTCAAGTGCCAAATGAGCTGCTCGAAGCTGCAAGCATTGATGGCGCAAGCGTGCCACGAATCTTTTTTGGAATAGTGCTTCCAATCATTCGCCAAAGCTCATTTGTACTTGGCTTATTCGCCTTTTTGGCCTCGTGGAATGATTATTTGTGGCCGACTATCGTTTTGCAGAGCCCACAAAATTTCACGCTGCAAGTAGCACTTACACAACTAAAGCCAATGTATGGACTGGATTACGCATTACAAATGGGTGGAGCGTTCTTGGCAACCGCGCCGCTGTTGATTTTATTTATCTTCGTGGGCCGCAAGCTCGTGAGCGGCGTCATGGATGGGGCAGTAAAGGGATAAGAATTTTCTCGGGACAAGAGAAAAGCAAGCACACAATACAAAAGCAAAAAGAAGAGGAAGATAAATGAGTATCAAGACAAAGAAAGTACTAGCTGGTTTTGCTGCCGCTGTAACCGTGCTTGCTTTATCAAGCGCTGTATCAGCTCCGGCAATGGCCGCAGGTGATCCACCACAGGACGCAGTAATCAAGTTGATTAGCCCGGTTCTCACCGCAGAGAACACAAGTGAAGCAGCAGTTAATCAGGCTTTGGCTGATCAGTGGGTCAAAAACGAATGGTTCGGATCTGGTTTGGTTTATCAGAAAGCATTCGTTCCAACTGGTTCCACAATTACATTGGTTTATCATGTGACTGATAAAAATGGAAAAATCCTAGTTGGCCAAGATGTGAAACTTCGCATAAACAAGGGCTACTCGAATTCTTCTGCGATTGTTCAAGTTGATGAAAAAATCACAACTGGTATTCACAAGCCAGAATCAGCAGATCAGCAACAGGTAACTCATAAGACTGATGCTTATGGAAACGTAACATTCGTTATGAAGAATCTGGATAAGCCAGGTATGGGCGAACCAGAACCTGAGTCAATGACCGCTAAGCCAAATATCAGTGTTGACGGACTAAACGATCTTCATGCACAGGTATTGCCTGAAATTGCGGGCGAGAAGCCAGATCACTCAGTAATTACTGAATTTCATTATTACGACCCAAAGACAACAGTCGTACAACCTGCGACTAAGCCAACAATCCGCTTAGTTTCACCAGTCCTAAACGATGCTAACTCAATTCAGCGCGCTGATCTAGAGAAGACCTTTAGCGTTGATAACCCTTGGTATGCCAAGGGAATTGGTTTCCGCCAGGCTTATGTTCAAACTGGATCTGCAATCAATCTGGTTTACAAAGTCACAGATGACAACGGAAAGCCACTTGCTAATGCCACTGTCAAGCTACATGTAAACAAGGCTTACAGTGCTTCCAAGGCTGGCATGACTGATGGAACCAATGCAACTGATCCAGCTAAAGACAGCGCCCAAGGCAATGATCAACTTTTGCTAACAGGTACAACTGATGGCTTTGGCTATGTTCTTTTCGCTTTGAAGAACACTGACAAAAAAGGTGAGCCAATTCCGGCCTCACTTACAACTCCAGTACCAACTTCAAATGGGTTGTTTAGTCAGATTTATCCAGAGATCTCGGGCCAATCAACTGATATTGCCGACATGGTGGAGTTCCACTTTATTGGTGATGAAATAGTTCCTGCGGCACCAGCCTCGACTGCAGTTTCAGTAAAGGCAACGGCTTCCAAGGCAACAGTGAAAGGTAAGACTGTTTACTCAATGACAGTTGCTATCGCAAACGCCTCTGGTAAGTCAGCAGCAATCTCAATTACTGGAAATAAGAAAGTAACTGAGAAGATTTCAGTTGCTAACCAAGCTTTCAAGTACACCGTCACAGCAGGAAAGAAAACTGTTTCGGTTGTAATTGCGGGCAAGACTTATAAATCAACAGTCACAGTTAAGTAGAAATAGTCACCGGCGAGGCCCTAAAAAGCCTCGCCGGTCTTTTCAAAGTTAGGGAATCCATAGATATGTATCGCAAAGCGCTAGCAGTAATCGCCGCCTTGGCATTGAGCATTTCATCATTTTCAATGATTGCAGCGCACGGCGAAGATTTGAAGAAGCCATTAACTGCGCCAATAATTACTGCTGGTTCAACTGGATACACCTTCAAGGCCACGCCTGCCAAGTGGTCAGATAACGGCCCAAGCTCCTTTCAATGGCTGCTTAACGGCAAGGCGCTATCTGCTTCAGGGTTAACTTTGAAGCTAAAAAGCAGTGACAATAAGAAGAAATTGCAGTTCAGCGAGTCACATATATTTGATGACGGAACTACAGTAACCGCAAAGTCTAACGTGATAACTATTGGCAACGTACTTCTATCTGAATCTTTAACCATTCGCGTGCGTCCAACTGATGACAAAGTTATGGAAATTGCAGTTCTTCCTAAGAGCGTTCCAACTAATGCCAAGCCAACGTATCAATGGTATGTCGGATATTTCGAGATAAAGGGCGCAACAAAGAGCACCTACAATCTTAAAACTGCAGATTTGGGTAATGACATTTCGCTTCAAGTGAATTTTGTGGCTAAAGGCTTTGTAACAGCGAAGAAAACATCAAACACAGTTACTATCGCAAACATCACTCGTAAGTATGATCAAATTTGGTCGGAAGAATTCAACGGTCCCGCGGGCGCACCAGCTGACCCAACTGTTTGGGTTGCCCAAAATGGCGATGGCGTAGCATTTGGAAATCGTGGCTGGGGCAATAACGAGAGACAATGGTATGACGACAAGATTTCCTCAACCAATGGATCTGGATCTTATGTAATTAAGGCAACCACAACTGGTGCTGGTGCGAATAATTGTTACTACAAAGGACCTTGTGAATGGGCCAGCACGAAGTTAGTCACAAAAGATAAAGTTGGTTTTAAGTACGGCCGTATCGAAGCAAGAATTAAAGGTCCGGTTGGTAATGGAACTTGGGGAGCTTTCTGGTTACTCGGAGCAGATATCGATGAGCGCGGCTGGCCAGGTTGTGGCGAAATTGATGTAACTGAACTTCTAGGTCGATTGCCGAACACGAGTCTTGGATACATTCATAGCCCTAGCGGAAGTCCTGGATCAACTGTTGAAATGGCAACCCCGCATCACGCTGGATACCACACCTACGCAGTCGATTGGTTGCCAGATCAAATTCGCTATTTCTTAGATGGCGTCCCTTTTGCAACTCAAAATAGGCCTGATAATGGCTGGGTTTTTGACCATGAGTTCTACATCATCATTAACTTAGCCATGGGTGGAAATTTGGGCGGGGCAATCGAAGCGAATCTGAAAGATACCTCGATGGAATTTGATTACATTCGGGTTTATTCAATCAATGGCGTAGGCGAAGTAATTAAGCGCTAGCTTCTAAGACTTCTCCAACTCCATCAATCATGAAATGCTTAATATGAGCAATTTCCAGTTTACTGCTTTGCAGTAGTGGATCGACCTCACCGACAAACCAGCCACCGATTGCTTGATTAATGATTAGATAGAAATACTCATTAAATGGCCAAGCTTTCCCAGCAAAATCATCTTGGTCACGGGTGAACTTTTGGAATGAATGATCATTAAAGAACCATTCAATCGAGTCTTCCCGCCAGTTGATTGCGTATCGATTGAAATCCTCTGATAAATCACTAGTGCTTTCATGAAAACCGGTAATTCCAAACTCACCGGCATAACCTGCGGCATGTAGCGTCCCTTGAATAGTTTGAGGCTTTGCCCCGTTTCCTTCGAAGAGATCAATCTCGCCACAAGCTGGCCAAGCGGTACCTTCCGAGATATTTTTACCTAGCAACCAAAGAGCAGGCCAAGTTCCAATCCCTGCCGGCATTTTTGCTGAAATTTCTAAGTAGCCATATTTGAAAAATACTTTACCGTTGGTATGAATTTTCCCGCTGGTCCATTCGGCCGGCCCGTAATAAGCCTCGTATGGTGATTGACCATGCTCACGAGCTGCCGTAATAGTCAAGCCATTATTTGCAACTAAAGAATCAGTGGTATAAAACTCGCGTTCATGATTTCCCCAGCCAACTAAACCATGTTGTGATCCATCGCCTAAGTCAGGCGTCCAGAATTTGGAATTTGGTTGACCATCTGGTGTGGGGAGAAACTCTTCAGACCAAAGCAATGTTTTCGCATTTGAACTTAGCAATTCGGCCTCCAAATAGGATAGGGTCTGAGGATATGAAACCGCTTTCAGAGGCGGTTTATACGGCTCTTATATGAAAGTATAGGGGTAGAAATTGCCGAAACGGAGCTCTAATTTTATGTCTAATGTTTTTCCAGATGACTTTCTTTGGGGAACAGCAACTGCCAGTTACCAGATCGAGGGCGCGGCACAACTCGATGGTCGCGGCGTAAGCATTTGGGACACCTTTAGTAAAACTCCGGGCAAAGTTGTAGGTAGCGATAACGGTGATGTTGCATGTGATCACTACCATCGCTATCCAGAAGATATTGAAATCATGAAAGATTTAGGCGTTAAGGCTTATCGCTTTTCAATTGCTTGGCCAAGACTATTTCCTAATGGTGATGGGGTTCGCGAAGAGCGCGGTTTCAATTTCTATAATGGCTTAATTGATTCACTAATCGAAGCTGGCATCGAACCAATGGTCACGTTGTACCACTGGGACTTGCCTCAAAAACTTGAAGATGCAGGCGGTTGGGCAAATAGAGCAACGGCTGAAGCTTTTGCGGAATACTCACAAGCTTGTGCTGAAGAATTTGGCGATCGAGTTAATAACTGGATCACACTAAATGAACCTTGGTG
>CAJAFH010000153.1 GCA_903939005.1 uncultured Actinomycetes bacterium
CGCACTTGCCGGCATGGGTGGCGCTATTCATACTTTAGGCAATCAATATGAATTAACTGACACAGTTGCGGCATCCTTTGGTTTTGATGCGATCACCGTTGCATTACTTGGGCGCGGAACGCCACTTGGTGTTGTTCTGGCATCCTTCTTATTTGCTGGCCTGCGTGTTGGTGGACAAACAATGCAGGCAAATGTGGGCGTACCTGTTGAGATTGTGTTGGTAATCCAAGCTCTGGTAGTTCTCTTTATTGCAGCCCCCGATTTAGTTAAGCGCATCTTTAAAGTTCGAAATCTGCAAGAGGCATCAGCAATGGCATCTAAGGGATGGAACGGGTAATGGCAAGCCAATCAATAGTCTCTCGCGAAACTAAGCGCAAGCTCAATGGCATCTATGCCATGGCCATTGCAAGTATTTTTTCACTTGTGGTTTTCGCCTATCTACCTAAAGTTAGTGGCGATGTAACTTATAGCTTTGTTTTGGATGATGAATGGGTGCTTATTCAACAATGGGTTATCGATTCTAGAGTTGGCGCTTATGGATTCTCGGCAATCTCCGTTTTGTTCACAGCGCTGGCATATTATTTATTCCGCCAGGGTAAAAAACATGGCATTGCAATTTTTGGTTTTTCCATTGGTTTGTTTATGGCATTTCTTTGTTGGGCATCTGCCGGAGACTTCGTACCATTTACCGGACTACTTCAAGGCGGACTAATTCTGGCAGTGCCGTTGATCTACGGTTCTCTCGCCGGATTGGTTTGTGAACGTTCAGGTGTTATTAACATTGCTATTGAAGGTCAATTACTAGGTAGCGCTTTCATCGCAGGGATAGTCGGAAGCTTGC
The DNA here is from genome assembly GCA_903939005.1 of uncultured Actinomycetes bacterium. Classification (GTDB taxonomy): domain Bacteria; phylum Actinomycetota; class Actinomycetes; order Nanopelagicales; family Nanopelagicaceae; genus Planktophila. Next base: position 842 of record CAJAFH010000153.1, read on the forward strand.
TGCAAAACGCCTGGTATGGCTTATTGGTTGGGCCTTTTGCTGGAGCGTTGATTTCAGTGCTCTTGGCAGTTTTTGCGATTAAATACCGCATCAATCAAGTGATTCTGGGCTTCGTAATCAACGTATTAATCATCGGTTTAACCAGCTTTGCGGCCCAGCGATTCTTAACTCAGGATCCGGACAAGTGGAATAGTTCACCGATTTTGAAGCCAATTGATATTCCAATTCTTTCCAAGCTGCCAATCATCGGTCCGATGTTCTTCTCGCAGACAATCATCATCTATCTGCTTTATGTAATTATCGTAGTAACTCAGATTGCGCTCTTTAAGAGCAAGTGGGGACTTCGCATGCGCTCAGTTGGCGAGCTGCCAGTTGCAGCTGAGAGCGTAGGTATCGATGTAAATAAAGTTCGTTTCCGAAATGTAATTATTGCGGGTGCTATTGCAGGCTTCGGCGGTGCATACTTTACGGTCGGTTCAGTTGGTTCCTTTAGTCGCGAGATGACTGCCGGTATGGGCTTTATCGCATTAGCGGCCCTCATCTTCGGTCGTTGGACGCCACTTGGTGCACTTTCAGCCGCGCTTGTATTTGGTTTTGCTGATCAATTGCGAAGTGTGCTTTCGATCGCTGGCACACCAATTCCATCTGCCTTCATGATGATGGTTCCTTATATTGCAACCATCATTGCCGTCTCTGGTTTCGTCGGTCGAGTGCGCGCACCAGCAGCCGATGGAATTCCATATCAGCGCGGCGGTACTCACTAATGTCGCAAGTAGATTGGCAGCTGCTCGAAAAAACAGCCATCGCCGCAATGGAAACTGCTTACGCGCCTTATTCTAAGTTTCCAGTCGGTGTTGCCGCCTTGGTTGATGATGGTCGCATAATTTCTGGCTGCAATGTGGAGAATGCCTCATATGGTTTAACGCTTTGCGCTGAATGTGGTTTGGTTTCTAATTTAATACTCTCTGGCGGTGGACGCTTAGTTGCTTTCCTTTGCGTAGATTTGAATAAGAATTACTTGATGCCATGTGGTCGCTGTCGTCAGCTATTGCAAGAACATGGCGGAAGTAAATTGGCGATGATGACTGACCAGGGCATCAAGCCACTTGCGGAGCTTTTACCTTGGGCTTTTGGCCCAGAAGAGATGGAAAAACGCCTTGATTGAACCTTTTGCCGCCGTTGAAATCATTTCAGCCAAGCGTGATCGTAATGAATTAACCGATACTCAAATTGATTGGGTTGTTTCGGCGTATACCCGCGGGGTAGTAGCTGATGAACAAATGTCAGCGCTCTTAATGGCAATTTTATTAAATGGCATGAACACTCGCGAGATTACTCGTTGGACAAATGCCATGATCAATAGCGGTGAGCGCATGAATTGGTCGAAATTAGATCGACCAACTGCGGATAAACATTCAACTGGTGGCGTTGGCGACAAAATAACATTGCCACTTGCGCCTCTAGTTGCAGCATGTGGTGGCGCAGTGCCACAACTATCGGGTCGCGGCCTTGGTCATACCGGTGGCACACTCGATAAACTGGAATCAATTCCTGGTTGGCGTGCTGAATTAAGTAATGATGAAATGTTAAAAGTATTACAAGATTGCGGTGCCGTGATTTGTGCAGCAGGTGCGGGTTTAGCTCCAGCAGATAAGAAACTTTATGCCTTGCGTGACGTAACAGCGACAGTTGAAGCTATTCCATTAATTGCATCATCAATCATGAGCAAGAAAATTGCCGAAGGAACTTCAGCCTTAGTGCTAGATGTTAAAACTGGTAGCGGTGCATTTATGAGTGATCCTAAAAAGGCTGCCGAGCTTGCCCGCACCATGGTGGCACTTGGTACTGCAGCCGGCGTTAAAACTCGAGCGCTAGTTACGGCAATGGATGTGCCACTTGGCTTAACTGCCGGAAACGCTCTTGAAGTGCGTGAATCAGTCGAAGTACTAGCCGGTGGTGGTCCAGCCGATGTGGTTGAACTTACAATTTTGTTAGCTCGCGAAATGATCGATGCTGCTGGCATCGTTGGTAAAGATCCAGCTGATGCTTTGCGCGATGGTAGTGCGATGGATCATTGGCGGCGCATGATTAGCGCACAAGGTGGCAACCCTGATGCAGCGCTTCCTGTTGCAAAAGAGAGCCATCAGATTCTGGCCACCAAAAGCGGCACCATGACTGCAATGGATGCAATGAAAGTTGGCGTAGCTGCATGGCGATTAGGTGCTGGCCGTTCTCGCCAAGGCGAAAAGGTTCAAGCAGGCGCTGGAGTTGAATTACATGCCAAGCCAGGGGATTACGTGAAGCAAGGTTCACCGATCATGACGCTATTTACCGATGAACCAGCTCGCTTCGAGCGCGCGTTAGAGGTTTTAGCAGGTGCTGTCATAATTGTTGAAGGCGGCATCGTTGATCGA
>CAJAFH010000154.1 GCA_903939005.1 uncultured Actinomycetes bacterium
CCGGCTCTGATATCAGTTGGTCTGCATGACCCAATCTGCCCACCAGAAACCATCTTTGCCATGATCAATAACTATGCTGGAAGCACAACCGTGAAAACTTGGGCCTACAACACACATGAAGGCGGAAGTGTTCAACATCAGCTTTTGCAAGCAGAGTGGTTGAACAAGTTGCTCGGAGAAAATACATGATTACAGCTGACCAGAATCTTGGCTACGGATTTAATGCGCAGTGGGCTTACACAACAACACATATGCCGGCCGCCCTTCCGGCCGATAAGCGCATGCTGGACTTCATGGCTAAGTATGAATTTAAGTTCTTACGACTTCCGATGGATTATCGATTTTGGATTGACCAAATCGGTGCGCCAATTAACGATAATTTTATGAAGTTACTTGATTCCTACATTCATGAATCTGTTTCACGCGGAATTCATATCTCGATCAATCTGCATAGAGCACCTGGTTACTGCATCAATGGCTGGGAAGATGAAGCTACGAATCTTTGGGCAGATAAAATTGCCGAAGATAGCTTTTCTTTCCTTTGGGAAACCGCCGCTGAACGCTACAAGGGAAAACATCTCGATCTTTTGAGTTTTGATCTAGTTAATGAGCCACCTGATATTGGGCAACGCGGATTTACGCGAGATATTCATCAAAGAGTTATACGTCGAATCACAAATGAAATCCATGCCATTGATCCAGAACGTACTGTGGTAATAAATGGTTTAGCAGGCGGTCATCTAGCTATGCCGGAACTTGCTGATCTAAATGTTGTTCACAGCGGTCGTGGCTATCAACCAATGTTAGTTAGTCACTACCAAGCCGAATGGTGGGCTGGTAGCAAAGGGATGCCGGTTCCTACTTACCCGTGTGAATACAACGGACAATGGTGGGATCGCGCTGCCCTTTGGGATTTCTACGCGCCTTGGCGTGAAGTGCAGGCTATGGGTCGTCCAGTGCATATTGGGGAGTTTGGTTGTTATCGCTATACCGATAACTCGGTGGCACTGGCTTGGTTTAAAGATCTTTTCAGTATCTATAAAGAATCAGGTTGGGGTTATTCACTTTGGGAATTCGATGGCAATTTCGGCATCGCCAATCACAATCGCCCTGGTACAAAGTACGAAAACTTCGAAGGCCTCAATGTCGATCGCGGATTACTTGACTTGATGTTGGAAAGCCGCGCCGAATAGTCCTTGACAACGAAGGACAAGAATGGCAATCTCACGCAAGATATTGAAACGATCTCTATCATAAGTAGCGACTAAGAATCTTGGAAGTGGCCATGCAACTCAAACGTTGGCATTTTGTAGCACCTAGCGTTCTGGCAACTATTGTCGCAATAGCTTTCTTTACGGGTGGACCCTCCGTGCCGATGGATAACGACACTACAAGTGTTGCGGCACTTGCCGAGAAAGAAGCACAGCCGGTAGCCGAAGAAAAAGATGCGTCTCTCGGTACCCCGATCAAACTTGCTGGCGGAATTACCTTAACCGTCTCTGAGTTCGCCGAATTTAAGGCCAAGGATCCAGAAGCGCTAGGCGTTGAAGGACGACCACAAATAGTGGATATAACCGTTGAAAACACTGGCTCTGCGGGCTTTGATCTGAGTTCTTTTCTTATTCTTGAAACTACCCTAGCTAGTGATGCCTCAACTTCTTGCTTCGATGTCTTTGAGGCCGACTCTGGAGTCTCAGGTGTTCCGCTTGATCCAATTGTGCAACCTGGAAAATCAGTAACTTTCAAATGGGCCATGGTATGTCCTGCGCCAAAAGGCGATGATTTAACTATGACCATCAGCCTCAGTGACACTGATCAGGCGACCTTCAAAACTAAGATCAAATAGCTACTGCTGACTGAAAGAAATTCCACCGCATGGGGTGAATTTGTCTTGTCTCTGTCTTGACCCGTGATCAAAATTGTTATCTAATAAAGCCAAGTTTTATGGCCAGATGATTGACAACGCTGTCATCAAATGGAAAGTTTCACTCACCGCGCTTCATCGAAGCGCATCTATTAGAGGGAGAGCTAGGTGAAGCGTTTAGGAGTTATTTCCGTCGCCGTTGCTGTGGCTGCAGGTGCTGTTGTTTCAGCTCCTGCTAATTCTGCTCCAAAGGTCACGACCCTTACGGTCTGGTCTACTGGTGGAGATGCCGATGCATTGGTTATGGGCGCAGCAGGTAAAGCATTTGAAGCTGCTAACCCAAATGTAAAAGTTAAAGTCGAGGCAATTGGTTGGGGCGATGGTTATGCCAAAGTTCTAGCAGCTGCTGCATCAAAGAGCGGTCCAGATATCTTTACCGGAGGTCTCTCCTGGGGTATCTCAGCTGGCGATAAGGGAGCACTTGCTGACCTTCGTCCGCTAGGAGTCGCAACTTCAATTCAACCTAAGGTGCCTGCACAGATCTACAAGTCACTAATCGCATACAAGAGTTCAAAGGTTTATGCAGTTCCTTACGACCTTACTCTGATGATGATGTTCTATGACAAGACCACATTGAAAAATGCTGGTGTTACATCAGCGCCAAAGACAATTGCAGAATTCAATGCTGCAGCTGTAAAGATCAAGGCAACTACCGGAGTTAAGAACGCTGTTTACAACGAATGGGGTAACGGCGACTGGCTTGGCTTCTTCTCATGGCTATATTCAAGCGGTGGTTCTTTCTATGATGCTAAGTGCCGTGTAACAATCAACAACGCAACTGGTGTAGATGCACTTACCCAGTACAAGAAGCTATACGCAGACTTCGAAGCACCAAAGCCTGGTGTAGCTGACTGGTCAATGAATGACAACATTAAGAGCGGTAAGTACGGTATCGGCTTCTCTGGAAACTTCCAGGCCAGCAGCTACTACACCTACTACAAGGACTATAAGAACTGGACCGCTGCACCAGTACCAGCAGCACCAGGAAAGAAGTCTGTTGCATTCATCGGTGGTCGCGGTATCTCAATCATGGGTTACGTACCAGCTACTAAGCAGCGTCTTGCTGCTAAGTTCATCAGCTCTCTATACAACGTAGATGTTGTTAAGGCGATGAACGTTGTTGGCGCAGCTAACAATGCAATCTTCCTATCGCCTGTGGTTGCTTTTGCAGACACAATCGAGTCATATCCTGCAGATGTACTTGCCACAATCAAGGCGCAGCTAAAGGATGCTCAAGGTCCTCCGAACTGTATTGGTTGGGAAGATTCACAGAACGACGTAACTACAGCGATCCAGAAATATCTCTTTGGATCAACATCAGCTGGCGACGCACTTGATGCAGCAGCTGCAGCAATGAAGTCACGTCAATAAAGAGCAGTAACGCATTAACGAAGGTTCAACCGCCCGTTAGGAGTCGTTGAACTATCGGGAGAGGATCTAGCTAGCTGGATCCTCTCCCGAATTCGTTAAGTAAGAAGTAAATGACAATGTTTTTAAAGACACGGGAGGGAATGTAATGGCTACAAAACAAATGAATTCGAACATTTCCTACACCCCGACCAAGAAAAAGGGTTTCTACAAATTTAGTGAATCCGGCATTGCCTCTTACGTGATGCTTGCACCATTTGTTCTGCTTTTTATTGTCTGGGCTGTCTATCCTGTTTTATCAAGTCTTCGACTTTCATTTATGCGCTACAACGCCATCTGCGATGAAACGTTATCGCCATGCGGTTCGGTTGGATTTGGCAACTACACGTACCTGATTCTGCAGGATTCCAGATTTCATAAAGCACTTTTGAATACTTCCCTTTATGTAATCGGAGCCGTAACTCTTGGCTTGATTGCCTCACTTTCACTATCTCTAGCACTGCAAGCTGATACTCGTGCTAACCGCGTTTTACGCGTCATCTTCTTTCTTCCATCCGTTACCTCTGGAATCGCGGTTGTACTTGTTTGGGGCTGGGTTTTTCGCGGAGATGACGTAGGACTACTCAATTCGCTATTGAGCTCGTTCGGGATAGCCCCAGTTGAATGGCTGGCCACCCCATCACTTGCTATTCCGATTCTAATTTTTATGTCAATTTGGGGTGGTGCTGGATTTGGCATGGTTTTATTCTTAGCTGGCTTAAATGCCATCCCCGCCATGTATTACGAAGCAGCTGTAATTGATGGGGCAAACCGGCGTGACCGCTTTAGATATATCACACTGCCACTTCTAAAACCTGTGATGGTCTACGTTGTAATCACCGGAACCATCGGTGCATTCCAGATCTTCGAAGGTGTTTACCTACTCTTCCCAACCAGTGTTGGATCAATCGGTGGTTTGAAAGATATGGCCTTAATGATCGTTCCTTATCTATACGACATGGGCTTTAACCGCTTTAGATTGGGATATGCGTCTGCAGTTGCCTGGATTCTTTTCGCGATCATTTTCACAATTAGCCTAATTAATATTCGAGTGAC
>CAJAFH010000155.1 GCA_903939005.1 uncultured Actinomycetes bacterium
GAACTAACGATAGCGATTCATCGCACTTTTGATTCACCTAAAGATGTTGGTCTCTTTGATACTGGCCATCAGAGCTATGTCCATAAAATTTTAACTGGGCGCAGCGAAGGTTTTGAGCTCTTGCGCCAAAAAGGCGGACTTTCTGGTTACCCAAGTCGCGTTGAAAGTGAGCACGACGTAATTGAGAATTCACATGCATCGACTGCGCTTTCCTGGGGCGATGGAATTTCCCGTGGTTTCTCACTTACCGGTCAGAGCGATCGCCATGTTGTTGTAGTTGTCGGCGATGGCGCACTAACTGGCGGCATGTCATGGGAAGCGCTAAATAACATTGCAACTGCGGAATCTCGTAATTTGGTAATTGTGGTTAACGATAATGAACGCAGTTATTCGCCAACTATCGGTGGCATGGCAACTTATCTTTCAACTCTGCGAGTCACTCGTGGCTATGAGAAATTCCTGGACTGGGGCAAAGACGTACTGCAGCGCACGCCAGTTGTTGGTGGCCCGATCTATGACACTTTGCATGGCATGAAAAAAGGCATCAAAGACATTATTGCGCCACAAGGAATGTTTGAAGATCTCGGCCTTAAATATATTGGCCCAATCGATGGTCACGATATTGAAGCCATGGAGAAGGCACTAGCAAAGGCCAAAGCTTTTGGTGCGCCAGTTATTCTCCATGCGATCACTGAAAAGGGCCGCGGTTATGCACCGGCTATTGAAGATGAAGCTGAGAAATTCCATGCCGTGGGCATTGTTGATCCTGAGACTGGATTACCGCTGGCCAAAGGTGTTACTACCTGGACAAGTGTCTTTGCTGATGAATTAGTAAAACAAGGTGAAAGTAATCCGAAACTAATTGCGATTACTGCTGCCATGTTGGGTCCAACTGGCTTAGATAAGTTTGCCGATAGATTCCCAGACCGCACCATCGATGTGGGAATCGCTGAACAGCACGCAGTAACTAGCGCTGCGGGTCTAGCTTTCGCCGGAATGCATCCAGTCGTTGCGGTGTATGCGACTTTCCTAAATCGTGCATTCGATCAAGTTTTATTGGATGTTGCTTTGCATAAAGCTGGTGTGACTTTCGTATTAGATCGCGCTGGTGTTACTGGCGATGATGGACCTTCACATAATGGTATTTGGGACCTGGCCCTGACTGGAATTATTCCAACGATGCACGTTGCTGCGCCTCGCGATGGAGCTCGCTTGCGCGAAGTACTTGCTGAATCAATTCAAATTACGGACGCGCCTTCAATGTTGCGTTATCCAAAGGGCGAAGTCATTGCCGATATTCCAGCTTTCGAGCGTCGTGATGGCATTGATGTTTTGTATCGTGGCGAGAGCGCCGATGTTCTATTGGTTAGCGTTGGTGCAATGGCGGCAATGGCAGTTGAAGCTGCTTCACAGGCTTATCGCGAAGGTGTAGGCGTGACAGTTATTGATCCACGTTGGATTAAACCGTTGCCGCAATCATTAGTAACTATGGCCACGCGATACAAGAGCGTGGTTGTTCTAGAAGATGGTATTCGCCATGGCGGAATCGCAAGCACCATTAGCGAGATGTTCCGCGATGCAGGGCTACAGGTACCAATTCATTCAATTGGCGTGCCACTAACATTCTTAGAACATGCCAAACGTGGACAAATATTGAGTGAGCTAGGTATTACTGCTCAGCAGATCTCATTAAACATTGTCGAATGGAGCGCATCTCTTAAAGATGGCTTCCTAAGCCCAATGACAGAGTTAGCTAAGCCAGAGATGCAACGCCCGCTGGATGAAAACGCTGACCCGAGACGGCTTCGCTAATACCTTCGCGATCTAGGTAAGGCAAAATTCCGCCGAGCATCATTGGCCATCCGGCTCCGAGCAACATGCAGATATCAATTTCAGCTGCAGTGCTGACGACACCTTCATCTAGCATCATGCGAGCTTCTTCAGCCAAAGCTTTTAGTGCGCGCATGCGAACTTCTTCAGCAGTTGATGGTTTATCGCCCTTTTCCATAAGTGCAACTGCAGCTGGATTAGGTACTAATTTGCCAGAGTCATCTTTGATGTAGAAAGTGCGAACGCCTTCTTTAACAAGACGTTGCATCGTAGGGGAGATGCGATAGCGAGGACCAAGATTCTTATTCAAAGTTTCGGCCACGTGCAACGCAACACCTGGACCAACTAAGCCAACTAATTCAAACGGTGACATTGGGAAACCAACGCTACGAAGTGCGCTGTCGGCAACATCTGCCGGCGTTCCTTCATCCATCGCATCTGTGATCTCACCCATAAAGCGAGTCAGCAACCGGTTAACTACAAAGCCAGGTGCGTCTTTGGTAATCACCATAGTCTTCTTAAGTTCTTTACCGATGTTTACAGCTGTTGCTGTAGTCGCATCATCGGTCTTTGAAGTACGAGCAACTTCAAGCAGCGGCATGATTGCAACTGGATTAAA
>CAJAFH010000156.1 GCA_903939005.1 uncultured Actinomycetes bacterium
CATTTTCCCAAGGGACTGCCACTTGGGTTTTGGCAGCTAAGCGACGAAGAGCTGCCGAATGAATTACCCGAGCTCGATCACGCATGAACTCGGTGCGACCAGCGCGCTTAGCTGGTTCATCGAGAAAGCGTTCTTGATCGCGCGCGGTGTAACCAATCAACTCGCTCATGGCTTTACCTTATTGAGAATGTTCTCTGAAGGTAAATGATCGCTGATCTGAACTCCGCGGCGGCCTAGAGTTATATAGGCTAAATAAGCCCCAGCTTCACGAATTAAGTACTTAAACCCACTCTTTTCCAAAGCATTTGGCCCACTTTGCACCGGCGAGCAAGTAGCGACCAAGCCGCGATCATTAGCCATTGTCATCGACCGCAAACAATGGAATGGGTCAGTAACAATAATTACATTCTTTACTTTTCGATCCCGCATTTCAGCGGCATATAACTTTGTCGAATTTAAAGTATCGCGACCTTTTTCAAGGGCTGTGATATTTGCATACTTAACGCCATTTTGCATTAGCCAAATACGACCGGCTGCCGCTTCAGTCGTGCGATCACCAGGTGCGCCACCGCCAACGGTAATAATCTTCTTTGCCAAACCTAAATCATAAATTCGCTTTGCTTCAGTTAGTCGTGCCTCGAGAACTAAACCCGGCCGACCATCTAATTGTGCAGCACCAAGAACAACAATTACATCACCATTGCGAATTGTTGGATTATTTGCGGCATACCAAGTTTTACCGAGTGCGAATACCGGAACCACAATCACCAAGAGCAACAGAAAAGCAATTGCTCTGCGCGCTAATTTAAAAAGAAACATTAGCCACCAGAGAACATATCTTCGAGTTCGATCTCGACAATTTCATCTGGGTCTAACAACCAACCATCTGGCAAGGTAACTGGGCGACCATGGCTCGTGCGACCTCGTGGCTTTTCACTAACTTCAACTGGATATGGTTGATCATCTAATTGATCAAGCAATCCACGTAGCTCTGCGAGTGAACCAACCATGCCAAATTGGCGACGTAATTCGCTGTTAACGCGGAAACCTTTTAAATACCAAGCCATATGTTTGCGCAGGTCGCGACAACCACGATCTTCATTTTCAAAGTAATCAACAATTAGTTCACCATGGCGATACATAACTTCGCGAACTTCAAAGAGTGTGGGTAGAACTTTGCTTTGCGTGCCAGAAAACGCTGCAACTAAATCAGCGAACAACCAAGGTCGGCCTAAACAGCCACGGCCTACAACTACGCCAGCACAGCCAGTTTCAGCCACCATCGCTAGGCCATCGGCACCTGACCAAATATCGCCATTGCCTAAAACCGGTACCCCAGTTGGTTTTAAGTGCTCAACTAGCTGCTTAATAGTTGACCAATCAGCTTTTCCTTCATACATCTGTTGGGCGGTACGGGCATGTAAAGCAACCCATGCCACACCTAAGTTGGCAGCTGAAGTTGCTGCCTCTAAATATGTTTCGTGATCACTATCGATTCCTATGCGCATCTTTACAGTTACTGGAATTCCAAAAGGTTTAGCTGCTTCAACGGCTGCGCCCACAATTGAGGTAAAGAGATTGCGCTTATACGGCAACGCAGCGCCGCCGCCTTTGCGAGTTACTTTCGGAACTGGACAACCAAAATTCATATCAATGTGATCAGCTAAATTCTCTTTACCCATCATCGTCACAGCAGCTCGCATAGTGTGTGGATCAGTTGAATAAAGTTGCACAGACCTTGGCCACTCGCCAGCACCAGGTGCGATCATGCGCAAGGTGTCAGGACGTCTTTCTAGTAGCGCGCGAGCTGTAACCATTTCGGAAACAAATAAGCCGGCTCCTTGTTCGCGACACAACATGCGAAAAGCGGAGTTAGTAATACCGGCCATTGGTGCCAATACAACCGGCGGATCAATAAAGTGATCGCCCGTTGCCAGTGGCAGACGCAGTGGTTTTAGCAACCCAGCAGACGTGGTGCTAACCATGACTCCACCTGATCGATGCTGATTCGCTCTTGCGCCATTGTGTCGCGATCGCGAATTGTTACAGCGTTATCATCGAGAGTTTCGAAGTCAATGGTGATGCAATATGGAGTTCCGATTTCATCTTGGCGACGATAGCGACGACCAATAGCACCAGCATCATCGAAATCAACATTCCAATTCTTGCGCAGTGCAGTTGCTAGGTCACGTGCTTTAGGTGACAAATCAGCATTACGTGATAACGGCAATACTGCAACCTTCACTGGTGCAATGCGATGATCAAACTTAAGCACAGTGCGCTTTTCCATCTCGCCTTTAGCATTTGGTGCTTCATC
>CAJAFH010000157.1 GCA_903939005.1 uncultured Actinomycetes bacterium
CGACCAGCAACAATCATTAAATCTGCTTGTCGTGGGGATGCGCGGAAAACTTCCATTCCGAAACGAGCTAAGTCATAACGACCAGCACCGGCTGCCATCATTTCAATTGCACAACAAGCTAAACCAAAAGTTGCTGGCCACAGTGAGTTCTTGCGCATGTAACCGGCAAGTTTTTCAACTGAGGTTAATAAAAACCCACTAGGTAATTTTTCTTCTAGACCCATTTTAAATTAATCCCATTCCAATCCACCACGGCGCCAGACATAGGTAAAAGCTACAAAAACTGTGGCGATGAAAATTCCCATTTCAACTAATCCGAATAGGCCTAGTTGATCAAAAGTCACTGCCCAGGGATAAAGGAAAACAATTTCAATATCAAAAATAATAAAAAGCATCGCAGTTAAGAAGTATTTAACTGGGAAACGACCACCTTCGGCAGCTTGTGGAGAAGGTTCGATTCCGCATTCATATGCATCGAGTTTGGCTCGGTTGTAGCGAGCTGGACCGGTAAGTAATGAAATACCGACTGAGAAGATGGCGAATCCGAGGCCGATAGCCCCGATTACCAGAATCGGGATATACGGATTACTTGTTCCAATCACAGGCGTAATCCTATTCTCGGGTAAGCGGTACTTATGACCGCTACGGCGCTACAGCGCTGTGAACTGCAACAACCCCGCCAGTTAAATTCTGCCAACCGATGTTCTGCCAACCAGCCTTTGTAATGTGTTCAGCCAAGGCCACTTGGTTGGGCCACGCCCTGATCGATTCGGCCAAGTAAACATAGGCATCAGGATTTGATGAAGTTTTGCGGGCGATGAAGGGCAGAGCGCGCATGAGGTAATTGGTATAAATGGTACGAAACGGGCGCCAAACTGGAGCGCTGAATTCGCAGATCACGATGCGGCCTCCACTCTTGGTCACGCGCAGCATCTCGCGCAGGGCAAGGTCGAAATCATTGGTATTGCGCAGGCCAAAAGAGATGGTCACGAGGTCAAATTCGCCATCTTTGAAGGGCAAATTCAGGGCATCGGCCTTAGTAAATGGCAGATGTGGGCGGGCTTTGCGGCCAGCGGCCAGCATTCCTTCGGAAAAATCAGCTGGGATCACATCGGCGCCAGCTGCTGCCAGTGGTTCAGAGGACGAACCTGTTCCGGCGGCGAGATCAAGAATCTTCATGCCGGCCTTTGGCGCAATAATCGCTGTGGTCGAGCGGCGCCAAGCTTTAGTACGACCCAAACTCAGCAGATCATTAACTAGGTCATAGCGTTTGGCAACGCCATCAAACATCGCAGCAACTTCATCGGGGTCTTTATTGAGATTTGCGCGCGCCATAGGTGCATTCTCTCTGAAGGTAGGCTCGGCTACAACTTCAAGTGCGAGTTATTCGAGATTTTCACCCAAGGAAAGGGCGCCAAGATGATTTCAATCAATACCGTCCGCCTGGGTGAGCACTTACCGCTTTTAGATCTACTGCCAGCAGATGCCCCGATTGCTTGGGTGCGCGGTGGCGATGGGTTAGTTGGTTGGGGCGTTCATGCCAGCACCACAGTTAGTGGTCCTAATCGATTTAACGATGCACGCACTTGGTGGCATAACCAAGTTGAGGCGCTTTCGGTAGCAGATGCCGTGCATGCAAGTGGTACTGGGCCAGTTTTATTCACCTCGTTTTCATTTTCAGAATCTGAAGAATCAGTTTTAGTAATTCCAAAAGTAATTGTTGGTCAACGAAATGGAAAATCTTGGTTGACTTGGATTGGTGATATTGCCCAACCAATTTTGCCTACCGAAAAAACTGTTTCGGCTACAGCTAAGTTAACTTGGCAAGATGAGCCAATTAGTAAGAGTGACTGGGAAGATCAAGTAACCAAGTTGGTTCGCGAAATTCAAAGTGGCAATGTAGATAAAGTTGTTCTAGCGCGTGATCAAAGTGCACGCGCAGATAGCGAAATTGATGTTCGTAGCGTCTTGCGCAATTTAGCGAATGAATACCCATCAACCTGGAATTTCGCAGTTGCCGGTTTAGTTGGTGCAACACCTGAACTATTGCTGCGCTTAAGCAAAGGCATGGTTACATCGCGAGTATTAGCAGGCACGATTAGTAAGACCGGCGATGATGAGCGCGACTTAGCGCTAGCTGGTTCGCTGGCTCGTTCTTCCAAAGATCTCGAAGAACATAACTACGCAGTGCGCTCAGTTGCCGATGCGCTCGAACCATTCTGCTCATCAACTAACGTGCCTGA
>CAJAFH010000158.1 GCA_903939005.1 uncultured Actinomycetes bacterium
GCTGCTTCGAAAGCGTCTGGAGTTTCTTCAAGTGTCATCTATTTTTACCTTTTACCCGAAGATCCAGAAAACGATCTTGGTAAGTACCAAGTCGAGCAGCGATACCACTGCGATTACGAATGTTACGAAAACTAATACAACGGCTGTGTATGTGGTCAACTGTTTACGAGTTGGCCAAACAACTTTTACTAGTTCGGAAACGATTTGGCGATAGAACAGGCCAACGCGCGCGAAGATTCCGAGTTTCTCGGTTTCTTTGACTTCTTCAGTCATATTCGCATTCCTAACTAACTAATGTTCCTGCGTGCGACTTTCGCAAACAGGGTTCGAACTTTGCAGGGCAGGAGGGACTCGAACCCCCAACCGGCCGCTTTGGAGACGGCAACTCTAGCCAATTGAGCTACTGCCCTTCGCGCGGGCATGGCGAAACCATACGATTTACCAAATCCCTCGTGAGCGTCGAATTGTAGGGGTTCAAGGGGCCTTAGGTCTAACTGGCTATTTCTCGCCAAAAACCTAGATCGCAGCACTGCCCTGCATACGGCAGACTTAGGCCATGACCAGAATCTCCGCACGAATTGCCGCAATCGCAGAATCTGCGACCTTAGCCGTAGATGCCAAGGCAAAAGCGCTTAAAGCCGCTGGCCGCCCAGTAATTGGCTTTGGCGCTGGAGAACCCGATTTCCCGACTCCCGATTACATTGTTGAAGCTGCATCGGCTGCAACCAAAGTTGCGGCAAACCATCGCTATTCACCAACACCGGGTTTGCCTGATATGCGCGATGCGATCGTTGCAAAAACAAAGCGCGATTCAAATTATGAAATTACCGCCGATCAAGTTCTAGTAACAAATGGTGGAAAGCAAGCGGTCTACCAAGCTTTCGCAACTATTGTCGATGTCGGCGATGAAGTTCTATTGCCGTCGCCGTACTGGACTACTTATCCAGAATGTATTCAACTGGCTGGCGGAAAAGCTGTTGAAGTTTTTGCTGATGAAACTCAAAATTATTTAGTAACTGTTGATCAACTCGAAGCTGCTCGCACACCTAAGACCAAGGCGCTTTTGTTTTGTTCACCAAGTAACCCAACTGGTTCGGTTTATTCTGTTGAGCAAGTTAAAGCGATTGGCGAATGGGCACTTAAAAACAATATCTGGATCATCGCCGATGAAATTTATGAGCACTTACTTTACGACGGTGCAACTGCTCCCAGCATGCCGGTATTGGTTCCAGGTTTAGCTGACACCACAATTATTCTTAATGGTGTTGCTAAGACATATGCGATGACTGGATGGCGCGTGGGCTGGATGATCGGGCCAAAGGATGTAATCAAAGCTGCTACAAATTTACAGTCGCACTTAACCAGTAACGTTTCAAACGTTTCACAGCGTGCTGCTATTGCTGCTCTAACCGGTGACTTAGCTGCAGTTCATAAGATGGGCGAAGCTTTTAACCGTCGGCGTAAGTTAATTGTTTCGCTGCTTAATGAAATCCCTGGTTTCTCTTGCCCAACTCCAACTGGTGCGTTCTATGTTTATCCATCAGTTAAAGGTGTGCTTGGTAAAACAATTCGCGGTAAAACACCTACAACTTCAGCTGAATTGGCAACGCTGATTCTGGATGAAGTTGAAGTTGCTGCGGTTCCTGGTGAAGCATTTGGCCCATCGGGTTACTTACGCTTTTCTTACGCACTAAGCGATGAAGATATCGTTGAGGGTATTGGGCGAATCAAGAAATTGGTTGAGGAAGCTAACTAGCTACCAAGTAATTCCGACCAGATTTACCTCTGGTTGTAGCTCAATACCGAACTTCGCCTTTACGGCTGCACTGGCAATCTTTGCTAATTCAGTTATTTCAGCAGCTGTTGCGTTACCCGAATTTGTCAGCGCCAATACATGTTTCGTCGAAACTTTAGCTCCACCATGTGACTGACCTTTTTCAATTCCAGATTGTTGAATTAACCAAGCAGCCGAAGTCTTTACTTGGCCATCACTTGTTGGCCAACGCGGTGCATCTGCTGGCAATTGATCAGCAATGACTTGGCTAACAATCGGATTAGTAAAGAATGAGCCAGCTGACCAAGAGTCTTTATCAGTTGGTGAGAGCAACATTCCTTTTGCGCCACGGAGTTCTAAAACAGTTTCGCGTACCTTTTTTACAGGTGCCCGTTCACCAATTTCAATTCCCAATTTAGTAGCAAGTTCAGCATAAGTAATTGGCTCTGACATCTCGCCTTGGCGAATTTGGAAAGCCACATCAAGAACTACATAGCGGCCAGGTTCGGTCTTAAAAATCGAATTGCGGTAACTAAAGTCGCATTCGCTATTTGTGAAAGTTTTTAATTCTTTCTTCTGGCGATCATAAGTGCGCACCCGCGTAATGAACTCGCCAACTTCGTGGCCATAAGCACCAATGTTTTGAATAGGCGCAGCACCTACTGTGCCCGGGATACCGCTTAAAGTTTCCATTCCAGCAAAACCGCGTTCAATAGTGGATGCCACAAAGTCATCCCAATTTTCGCCAGCTCCAATAGTTAGCGTGGCACCGCTGCAAGCATCGATCTCTTCTTTTACTTGGTTATTGCTAATGCGAATTACGGTGCCCGCAAAACCAGCATCGCTAATTAACATATTGGTGCCACCGCCGATAATTAAGATTGGTGAATCACCAGCTGCTTCTAAGGCTGCAATGATTTCGGCTTCAGTTGCTACCTCAACAAAATCACGCGCCGGGCCACCAACATGCAAGCTAGTGAAGTCGGATAAATCGGCCATGGCTAAAGGTTAGCGACGCGGGCTCAAGATTGCCTCTTTACCGCGGAAGCGTTCGAGGATTCGATCGTAATTCTTCTTAGATTGAACTTCGCGATATGTGGCATCGGCATCGTGATAACCGTGGTGGCGACCTTGCTCAAGTGGTAATTGCATTTGTAGCAACCGGCCACTGCCGTGACGTAACTTCAGTGATAATTCAATGTCTGCATTGCGATAATAAATTGCTCGGGCATTAATGCCACCAACTTCAAGGGCTGCTACTCGATCAACGGCCATGAAATAACTAAA
>CAJAFH010000159.1 GCA_903939005.1 uncultured Actinomycetes bacterium
GTTCTTCGCTCGCTCTTAAACGCATAAGCATCTAAACTTAACCCCATGTTGAGCCAGATTAACTCCCCAGCCGATTTGGCTGCTCTCTCTCACGAGGATCTCATTGAACTCAGTGCAGAGATTCGTGGGTTGCTCATCGAAAAAGTTTCAAAGACAGGTGGCCACTTAGGCCCAAACTTAGGTGTTGTCGAACTGACAGTGGCAATTCACAGAGTTTTTGAATCACCAAAGGATGTCATTGTCTTTGATACAGGACATCAGTCCTACGTTCACAAGATGCTTACGGGCCGTGGTGGAGCTTTTGATACTTTGCGCCAACGTGGTGGTATCTCTGGATATCCAAATCGCAGGGAAAGTGAACACGATGTCATCGAGAATTCACATGCATCAACGGCACTTTCTTGGGGCGATGGAATTTCTCGTGGTTTCTCCTTAACTGGCCAGAACGATAGGCATGTTGTTGTAGTTGTCGGTGATGGCGCACTAACTGGTGGCATGTCATGGGAAGCGTTAAACAACATTGCCACAGCTGAATCTCGTAATTTAGTAATTGTGGTTAACGATAATGAACGCAGTTACTCACCAACTATCGGTGGCATGGCTACTTATCTTTCAACTTTGCGAGTCACTCGTGGCTATGAAAAATTCCTAGACTGGGGCAAAGATGTACTACAGCGCACTCCAGTTGTCGGTGGGCCGATCTATGACACTTTGCATGGCATGAAAAAGGGCATCAAAGACATCATTGCTCCGCAAGGAATGTTTGAAGATCTCGGTTTGAAATATATCGGTCCTATCGATGGTCACGATATTGAGGCTATGGAGAAAGCGCTGCTGAAGGCAAAAGCTTTTGGTGCACCAGTAATTCTCCATGCGATTACTGAAAAAGGCCGTGGGTATGCACCGGCCCTAGAAGATGAAGCCGAGAAGTTCCATGCGGTGGGAATCGTCGATCCCGAAACCGGATTACCGCTAGCAAAAGGTGTCACTACCTGGACCAGCATTTTCGCCGATGAGTTAGTTAAGCAAGGCGAAGCACATAGCAATTTAGTCGCGATTACTGCTGCCATGTTGGGGCCAACCGGCTTAGATAAGTTTTCCGAGAAATTTCCAGACCGCACAATAGATGTCGGTATCGCCGAACAGCATGCAGTCACAAGTGCTGCTGGGTTAGCTTTTGCTGGCATGCATCCAGTCGTTGCGGTTTATGCAACCTTCTTGAATCGTGCTTTTGATCAAGTATTACTCGATGTTGCACTTCATAAAGCCGGCGTTACTTTCGTATTAGATCGTGCCGGTATAACGGGCGATGATGGTGCTTCACACAACGGTATTTGGGATTTAGCAGTTACCGGGATTATTCCAACGATGCATGTTGCTGCGCCTCGTGATGGCGCTCGCTTGCGTGAAGTACTGGCTGAATCAATTTTGATTAACGATGCACCTTCAATGTTGCGATACCCAAAGGGCGAAGTAATCGCTGATATTCCGGCTTTTGAACGTCGTGATGGTATCGATGTGCTTTATCGTGGTGAGAGCGCCGATGTTTTATTGGTAAGTGTCGGTGCAATGGCAGCCATGGCGGTCGAAGCTGCCTCACAGGCATATCGCGAAGGTGTTGGCGTAACGGTTATTGATCCACGTTGGGTTAAGCCACTGCCTCAATCATTGATCACAATGGCGACTCGTTACAAGAGCGTGGTTGTACTAGAAGATGGAATTCGCCATGGCGGAATCGCCAGCACTATCAGCGAAATGTTCCGCGATGCTGGCCTGCAAGTCCCAATTCATTCGATCGGCGTGCCACTAACATTCTTAGAGCACGCCAAACGCGGACAGATCTTGAGCGAACTAGGTATTACTGCTCAGCAAATCTCGTTAAGCATTGTTGAATGGAGCGCATCTCTAACTACGCCCAACTCAGTGACTAACTCAGTGACTAACTCATTGACTAACTCAGAGATGCAACACCCTTTGGATGAAAACGCTGACCCGAGACGGCTTCGCTGATACCTTCGCGATCTAGGTAAGGCAAGATTCCACCGAGCAACATCGGCCAGCCTGCACCAAGCAACATACAAATATCAATTTCAGCTGGAGTGCTAACGACGCCTTCATCAAGCATCATGCGAGCTTCTTCAGCCAAGGCCTTCAGAGCGCGCATGCGTACTTCTTCTGCAGTAGATGGTTGATCGCCTTTTTCCATAAGTGCAACTGCAGCTGGATTAGGGATTAATTTGCCGCTGTCATCCTTGATGTAGAAAGTGCGAACGCCTTCTTTGACAAGTCGTTGCATCGTAGGGGAGATGCGATATCTAGGACCGAGATTTTTATTTAAAGTTTCGGCAACATGCAGCGCAACACCTGGGCCGACTAAGCCGACTAATTCAA
>CAJAFH010000160.1 GCA_903939005.1 uncultured Actinomycetes bacterium
AAAGGGAGTAAAGTGGGGAACTAGAGCATTCAAACCTTGGGGAAGGGGGAGCTCATGTTTCTCGGCACTCACGAGCCTCGCCTTGATGAAAAAGGTCGCTTAATCCTTCCTGCCAAGTTCCGTGAAGATCTTTCTGCCGGCCTAGTAATAACTAAAGGCCAAGAGCGTTGTCTTTATGTATTTCCATCAGCTGAATTTGCAACTCTTACTGAACAACTACGTCAAGCCCCAGTAACTGTTAAAGGTGCACGTGACTACATGCGTGTGATGTTTGCTGGCGCACACGATGAAATTCCTGATCGTCAAGGTCGCATAACTATTCCGCAAGCACTTCGTACATATGCCGGCCTTGATCGCGATTGCGTTGTTATCGGCGCAAATACTCGTGTCGAGATTTGGGATTCAACTTCTTGGAACCAATACCTAAGCGATCGCGAAAAGGGATTCGCTGAAGTTTCCGAGGAGGTGTTCCCAGGTCTCTTTTGATCTAACCACTATCTCTTTTGGCCACCGCCGACCCTACGAAAACGGCGCCCCTTCCCCGGTGCCGTTTAAGAAAATCCGTCGGCCGGCGGTGACCAGAAGAGATAGCGATAACGAAAAACAGAACATGGAACACAAGCAGTAAAGAAGTAAAGCAGTACTTAATGAAAGGGGGAGAAGATGCAAGAACATATTTCAGTAATGCGCGATACCTGCGTTGATCTTCTAACCCCCGCAATCAATAAATCAGAGAATCCAGTTGTTGTTGATGCAACGCTCGGCCTTGGCGGACATAGCGAAGCGTTACTTGAATCTAATTCAAATTTAGTATTGATCGGTATCGATCGCGACTTAGATGCAATTGTTAAAGCAAAGAACCGGTTAGCAAAATTTGAAAACCGCACAAAACTAAATCACGCAATCTTTGATGAAATAACAGATGTAGTAAATAGTTTTGGATTTGAACAAGTTGATGGAATTCTCTTTGATCTAGGTGTTTCATCGATGCAACTGGATCAGAGCGATCGTGGTTTTTCTTATTCCCAAGATGCCCCCCTTGATATGCGCATGGATCGATCAACTGGAATCACGGCTAGCGAAATTGTTAACACTTACGCACCTGGTGAATTAGTTCGAATTCTGCGCACTTATGGCGAAGAAAAATTCGCAACACGCATCGTTGAGAATATTGTTAAAGAGCGAGCTAAGGCACCGCTTAATTCAACTGCCCAACTTGCTACTTTGGTTAAAGAGAGCATTCCAGCGGCAACTCGTCGTACCGGTGGAAATCCAGCTAAACGTACTTTTCAAGCACTTCGCATCGAAACAAATGATGAACTAGGCGCAGTTAACCGAGCAATTCCGCAGGCTCTTGAACTACTCAAAGTTGGCGGTCGTTTAGTAGTGATGTCATTCCAATCACTTGAAGATCGCATCGTTAAAGAGATTTTTGCTCAAGCTACAACATCAGGTACGCCACGCGACCTACCAATTGATCTGCCTGAATTCGCTGCGAAGTTTGCGCTAGTTGTTCGCGGTTCAGTTTTACCAAGTGAAGCAGAGATTGCCGCGAACTCGCGCGCGCAATCTGTTCGTCTACGTGCAATAGAACGGTTGGCCGCATAATGGCAATTACAGCGCTAGCTCCAGCAATTAGTCGATCAAAGAAGAAAGTGATTGAGCGTTCTTCTGAAGTTGCCCTTCGCTTAGTTCCGAAGATCGATATCGATAAGCGAGCCGACCAAAAAGTTTTCATTCTATTCTTAACTGGTATCGGGGCGCTGGGTCTGGTAGCACTTCTCTTTATCAATACTTTACTTGCGCAAGATGCATTCAAGCTTTCAAAGTTACAACTTGAAGCACGTTTACTTACAGATCAACGAGAAGCTTATATTCGCCAGTTAGATCGAATTTCATCGCCAATGGCACTGGCTGCTGCGGCAACTGAGATGGGCATGAAACCTTCTGCAAATCCGGCATTTCTAAATCTTGACGAACCGCTTGTTCCTACAGCTGAGGCAGTTACTGGAGGATCAATTGGGTAATTTCGCTCTAGCTCGCAAGCGCATCCAAGTTTTAATTGCGCTGACGTTAATCTTCATGACGATC
>CAJAFH010000161.1 GCA_903939005.1 uncultured Actinomycetes bacterium
CATGTTGTGATACTCAACCGAATCGGTTTAGTTCTCGCCCCGTAGCGCCTTTTCAATCTGGCCAATGTGATCAAGTGGGTGCGCGGTATAAGCCCGGCACCATTTTTCAATAGAAAATGGCCCACTCTCGGAGTGCAGACCAGACTTGCTTAAATCAGCATCTGTTAATCGTTCAATTATGATTAGCGATGAGGCACGAACAGCGCTAAAAACCTTTACCGAAAAATCAATTGGCAGCGTCGCATAACCGAGTACAGCTGAATCTCCCCAAGCATTCTCGTCGTAACCTTGAATTGAAGTTCCTTCTGGTTCAGCAATCAAACGCCGAATACGTGCATAAGACTGTGCTTCAGAATCAGCCATATGGTGAATAACTTGGCGAGCAGACCAGCCCTCAGGGTGCTTGGTATCCAATTGATCAGCCGGAATCGAGGCAACCAATTTCTCGAAATTTTCAGTGCTCTTGCGATAAGCAGCCGCAATATCTTTGATACTCATATCAACTCTCCTGAATTAACGTTAAGAGTTGAACTATAGATTGATTAAATAATCTCCGCCAACAATTGCGTTACGCGACGCTTGATTTCATCGCGGATTATGCGTACCGGCTCAATACCTTGCCCAGCTGGATCTTCGAGAACCCAATCTTCATAGCGCTTACCTGGGAAGAATGGGCAGGTATCTCCGCAACCCATGGTGATAACAACGTCTGATTCTTGAACAGATTCGGTAGTTAGAATTTTAGGAACTTCATGAGCAATATCAATTCCAAGTTCAGCCATGGCTTCAATCGCAATTGGATTAATTGTTTCTTTAGGTGCTGAGCCAGCTGATAGAACTCGAACTTTTCCGCCAGATAGCGAAGTCATAAAGCCTGCTGCCATCTGTGATCGGCCGGCATTGTGAACACAAACAAAAAGAACTGTTGGCTGCTTTTTTTCATCGCTCATGGTTTTAATGCTAAACCCAACTTGATGAGAAATATCTGGATTTAAGTGAACATCTGATTAATGAATCTATTAGATAAGAAAATTAAAATGCTGTGTGCGGGAGGCGGGACTTGAACCCGCACGTCCGAAGACACAGGTTCCTAAGACCTGCGTGTCTGCCATTTCACCACTCCCGCTTAAGAGTGCTTACCTAGCCGTGCTGGTCAGATTCTTGTCTTGAATGCTGTCCGCTAGATACTGGGCAAGATTAGAGGTAAGTTCGGCATAGTTACAAACGAGCGCGTACGAAAGGGTCAAACCATGGCTTTAACACCAACTCCCGCAGATAAATTCACTTTCGGTCTCTGGACCGTGGGCTGGCAGGCACGCGACCCATTCGGCGATGCAACTCGTGAAGCTCTTGACCCAGTTCGCACAGTTAACGAGCTCGCGGCACGCGGTGCCTATGGCGTGACTTTTCACGATGACGATCTAATTCCATTCGGAAGCAACGATGCTGATCGTCAATCACATATTGACCGCTTCAAGCTAGCGCTTGCGTCCTCTGGAATGAAAGTTCCAATGGCGACAACTAATTTATTTAGCCACCCAGTATTTAAAGATGGTGCATTTACTTCAAATGATCGCGATATTCGCCGCTATTCAATTAAAAAGACAATGCGCAATATTGATCTTGCTGCTGAACTTGGCGCAGAAATTTACGTGGCATGGGGCGGTCGCGAAGGCGCTGAATCAGATGGCGCTAAAGATGCCTATGTGGCACTTGATCGTTTCCGCGAAGCATTTAACACTCTTGGCCAATATGTTTTAGATAATGGTTACAACATCAAGTTTGCAATTGAACCAAAGCCAAATGAACCTCGTGGCGATATTTTCTTACCAACCATTGGTCACGCGTTAGCCTTTATTAATTCACTAGATCATCCAGAACTAGTTGGTCTTAATCCAGAAGTTGGCCACGAACAAATGGCTGGACTTAACTTTGTGCACGGTATTGCGCAAGCACTTTGGCATAAGAAGTTATTCCACATTGATCTAAATGGTCAGCATGGTCCAAAGTTCGATCAAGATTTAGTTTTCGGTCATGGTGATTTGAAATCAGCCTTCTTCTTGGTTGACCTGCTTGAACGCTATGAATACAGCGGCCCAAAGCACTTCGACTACAAGCCAGCGCGTACTGAAAGCGATAAGGGTGTTTGGGAATCAGCCACTGCAAATATGCGCACTTATTTAATGCTTAAAGAGCGAGTATCAGCTTTCCGCAGCGATCCACGTGTAATTAATGCAATGGCCGAATCAAATATTCCGGGATTAGCTGAACCAACATTTGCTCCAGGTGAAACTTGGCGCGATCTCGCTAACGAGTTCCTTGATGTTGAAACAGCCGGCAAGCGCGGATATCACTATGAAGCACTAGATCAGTTGGCACTTGAGCACCTGATGGGTGCCAAATAATTAACTTGCGCTAAACGGAACTGCCGCGGCGTGAGACCGCATCAACTCCAGCTGAAACTAGTAGCACTGCACCAGTAACAATGAACTTGATGCCGGCTGCGTAGCCGAGCAAACCCATACCGTTATCAATTACGGCAACTACTAAGCCACCCAGAATTGCATCGCGCATCTTTCCTTTGCCACCGAACAAGCTAGTGCCACCAATAACTGCGGCGCCAACTGCATAGAGCAGAGTTGAAGAACCACCAGTTGTTGGTGAGATTGAGTTTTGGCGTGAAGCAAAGAGCAAACCAGCGATTGCAGAAAGCGCAGAACAAATTACGAAGGCTGCGATGCGAATGTTCTTCACATTAATACCGGCGCGACGAGCAGCTTCGGCATTTCCACCAACTGCATAGATGTGGCGACCAAATGCGGTGCGACCCAGCACGAAAGTTCCGATCACCAGTAAGAACAAAATAACTGGAACAACGTAAGGAATACCTTTAAGGCTTACCAGTTCGCGATTGTTGCTGCGCTCTAAGTTAAGTGCCCACACCGCTAACCCGGAAATTCCAACCAAGCTAACTGTTTTGATTAACCACAACTTAAAGAGTTCAGCTTTCAAGCCAGCTTTACGGCGAGCATTTATGCGACTTAAACCAAGTAATACATAGAAAACTGAGGCGGCAATGTAGAAAGCCCAACTTAGGGTTGGTGAGAGATTGCTATTTTGAATCGCCAAAACAGTTTCATCTTCAACGCGAATAGTTCCGCCTTCGCCAGCCAGAATCAGCAAAATTCCTTGGAAGCCAAGGAAGGCGGCCAAAGTTACGACGAATGATGGAATTCCGAGTCGCGCGACCAATGTGCCTAAGCCAAATCCCATCGCCATGCCGACTGCGATGCTGGCAGCAAGTGCGATGTACCAAGGTTGACCAAGATCGGTAATCAGAATTACCAGAACTGCGCCGCATACACCTGATGCGTAACCAGCAGATAGGTCAATCTCACCTAATAGAAGTACGAAAATTAGCCCCATGGCAATCACAATTACTGATGCAGCTTGAGTTAATAAGTTTGCAAAGTTGCCAGGAGTTAAGAAAACACTCGACATCGAACCGAAAACAATACAAAGAACAAGTAAGCCTAAGACAGCTGGCAGTGCGCCAATGTCGCCAGCTTTTACCTTTGACCAGTAATCCTGAGCGGCGCTCTTTAGTGATGTCTCTGTAACTTCAGCGGCTGTAGTAGAAGTACTCATTACTTAACTCCTGCCTTCTCGACACCAGCAGAGACGCCAGTTGTGATTAATTCAATTACTTGTCTCGGAATTACTTCGTTCTTAGCAACTTGCGCTGCCATAGTGCCTAAATAAAGCGCTGCGATGTTGTCGGCAACCTCAAATACATCGTTTATGTTGTGGCTAATCAAAATTACGCCAAGGCCGTTATCGGCTAAACGGCGCACTAAATTCAATACTTGTTCAGTCTGGGCAACACCTAACGCTGCGGTTGGTTCATCGAGAATAACTACCTTGCTATTCCAGAGTACAGCTTTTGCAATAGCCACAGTTTGGCGCTGACCGCCAGAAAGAGATGCCACTGTTTGGCGAATAGATTTAACGGTTCGCACGCTCAAACTATCAAGAGTCTTGCGGGCAAGTGATTCCATTGCTGATTCATCAAGCACTGGACCCTTTTTAACTTCGCGGCCTAAGAACATATTATGAACGATGTCTAAGTTATCGCAGAGCGCTAAATCTTGATAAACAATTTCAATTCCTAAAGCAGTTGCATCACGAGGGCCAGTGATGTTTACAACTTTGCCATCAAATTTAAATTCACCATGATCCGGTGTGTAGATACCAGCGATGCACTTAATTAACGTGCTCTTGCCAGCTCCGTTATCTCCTACTAACGCTGTTACTTGTCCAGGATGCACATCGAGGTTTACATCCTTGAGAACATGTACTGGACCAAAAGATTTATTAACTCCGCGAAGCGAGAGAATCGGTTCGGTCACTTAAGGCTCCTGTTCAATTCATAAACTTAATTGCTGAAGTGTTACTAGTTTGGTGTTGCTTTACCAATATTGCAAGGATCTTGAACTGCGCATCTACTTACAATTAAGAAAGTTCGGCTCGAGACCAATTGGCCCCGAGCCGAACTTTTTACTTATTTAACTCGTTACAGATCGGAAATTAGATTCCGTTTTCTGTGCAGAGCTCTTCGATATCAGCACAAACAGCTTCACGTGTCTGGAAGCCATCTGCGATGACATCCTTAACGTTCTCCTTTGTGATACCGACTGGAACTAGTAGAACTGAAGGAACATCAATTGATCCGTTGTTTACTGAACCAGTTGCTGTTGTTGCTTCTTCACCGTTTAGAAGTGCAATAGCAAGAGCTGCTGCGCCTTCTGCTTCAGCCTTGA
>CAJAFH010000162.1 GCA_903939005.1 uncultured Actinomycetes bacterium
CCTTTGTGATACCGACTGGAACTAGTAGAACTGAAGGAACATCAATTGATCCGTTGTTTACTGAACCAGTTGCTGTTGTTGCTTCTTCACCGTTTAGAAGTGCAATAGCAAGAGCTGCTGCGCCTTCTGCTTCAGCCTTGATGGCCTTGTAAACAGTGTTTGATAGATCGCCAGTTAGGATCGCGCGAAGTCCGTCTGCTGTTGCATCTTGACCTGATACGCAAACCTTGCCGTTTAGCTTGTTCTTCTTAAGAACAGCAACTGCAGCTAAGCCAAGACCTTCGTTAGCTGATACAACTGCATCAAGCTTTCCGCCAGCCTTTGACAACATCTGCTCAAAGATTGTTCCACCCTTTACGTTGTCCCAATCTGGAACTGCTTGATCGTCAACCAAGGTGTAAGCCTTTGAATCGATCAATGGACGTAGTACTGAGTCGTAACCAGCCTTGAATAGTGTTGCGTTGTTATCTGTAGGTGAACCGTTTAGGTAAACAATGCGAGCTGTTGTCTTGCCAGCAGCATCTAGACATGCCTTGATGCCTTCACCTTGTAGACGACCAACTGCTTCGTTATCGAATGAAACGTAGTATGAAGCTGAACCGTTAAGTGTTAGACGGTCGTAGTCAATTGTTGGAACGCCTTGATCAGCAGCCTTATCCTGAACAGCCTTAGCTGAATCTGAATCTAGGTTAACCATGATTAGAACCTTGGCACCTGCTGAAAGCATTTGATCAGCAATTGTCTGGAATGCGGCCTTATCGCCATTTGCATTCTGGATATCGACCTTAACTCCAGCAGCATCGAATGCTGCTTGTAGGAATCCACGGTCTGCTGTTTCCCAACGTGCTGAAGAAGCAGCATCAGGAAGAATTACACCAACGAAACCATCTGCGGCTTCGTCGCTCTTTGAACAACCTGTTAGTGCGATTGCAACTGCAGCAATAACTGCAGTGAACGCAATACGGCGCTTTGACATAGATTGATAACCTTTCGAAAGGTGGCACATCCCTGGTGAAACTTTTTTCAACCAGATGAAGAGGATGAAACCTGTTCCGAAGGTAGTGGGATTTGTCTAAAAGGTCACTAGGAGAAATCGGACATTTAGCACATAGCCACTAACAATTTGGTAACTGTTAACTTTGCGAAAGTAGGCTAAAAAACCAGCGAAAAACGATTTATCTAGCCAAATCTTGTGCGGAGATAGGGGTAACCAATGGTTAGAAGCAAGATAGATAGGTGTAACGATAACCTTGCGCGGTGAGCCCAGAAATCAGCACCGCCGCCGAATCTACGCAAGATGCGCAAACTG
The DNA here is from genome assembly GCA_903939005.1 of uncultured Actinomycetes bacterium. GTDB lineage: Bacteria > Actinomycetota > Actinomycetes > Nanopelagicales > Nanopelagicaceae > Planktophila. The sequence goes on from CAJAFH010000162.1 coordinate 1,310, forward strand.
CCCTTGAGGCGCACATCTTGGGCGTAGTCGCGCAGGCGATTGGCCGGGGCGCTTTTGCGGGTGTCGTCCCAGCCAGCGTTCGGCTCGAACGGCCAAAAAATCGTGACCATGGCGACTACGCAACTTCGATTGCACTTCAGCTCGCTAAAGCCGCCGGCATTGCCCCACAAGAAGTTGCCAAAATTATTGCCGCAGATTTAACCGCTCTCGATTCAATTACTTCAGTTGAAATTGCTGGCCCAGGTTTCATTAACATAACTTTAAATCGCGCTAGCCAAGCAGAGTTAGTGCGCACAATTTTAACTGCAGGTGAAAAATACGGTCACGGCAATTCACTTAATGGCGTAAGCATCAACCTCGAATTCATTAGTGCGAATCCAACTGGCCCATTGCATTTAGGTCACACTCGTTGGGCGGCAGTTGGCGATGCCCTCGGTCGAGTTCTCGCTGCAGCAGGTGCGAAAGTCACTCAAGAGTTTTATATAAACGATCGCGGAAACCAGATGGATTTATTTGGTGCATCTGTTGAAGCTGCAGCACTTGGGTTACCGATTCCGGAAAATGGATACCAAGGCGAATACATCGGCGACATAGCTAAAGCGTTAGTTGCTCAAGATAAAAGTATTTTAGATTTAGCCGGCGAAGCACGCACTACCGAATTCCGTGAGCGCGCATATAAATTACAACTTGCTCAGCAACAAGGCGTGCTCGAAACGTTCCGCACTCATTTTGATGTTTGGTTCTCCGAGCGCACACTGCACGAAAGTGGCGCAGTAGAACATGGCATGGATAAGTTGCGTAAGCAGGGTCATGTTTTTGAATTAGAAGATGCCACATGGCTACGCACTACAGACTATGGCGACGATAAAGACCGCGTTTTAATCAAAAGCGATGGTTCGTATACCTATTTCTCCTCCGATACCGCGTATTACATTAATAAGCGCGAGCGTGGCTCTGATATCTGTATCTATATGTTGGGCGCCGACCATCATGGCTATGTAGGTCGCCTAAAAGCCACTGCTGCTTGTGCCGGAGATGACCCTGAGTACAACGTGCACGTCTTAATTGGTCAGCTAGTAAAGATTATGGAAGGCGGCGAAGAAGTAAAACTCTCTAAGCGTGCCGGCACAATTATTACCCTAGAAGAATTAGTTGAAAAAGTTGGCGTTGATGCTGCGCGCTATACCTTGATTCGTTATCCAGTTGAAACCCCAATGGTGCTTGATGTTGATATTTTGAAATCAAATACCAATGAGAATCCCGTTTACTACGTGCAATATGCACATGCTCGAATTGCCGGCGTTCTGCGCAATGCCGCCGAATTAAACATTTCCAGTGAACTTGCTGATTTTGATCCAGCTCAACTTTCACATGACCGTGAAAACGAATTACTTGGCTCCCTTGCGCAGTTCCCGCGTATTGTTGCTAGCGCTGCCGAATTACGCGAACCACATCGTGTTGCTCGTTATCTCGAAGAACTCGCTGGCGTTTATCACGGCTTCTATGCCGACTGTCGCGTCTTGCCACTTGGTGATGAACCAGCTGCTGCAGTTCATTCAGCACGCGCCGCACTATGCGCGGCAACTAAACAAACTTTGAATAACGGATTGCAACTACTTGGTGTTAGCGCACCGGAGCGGATGTAACTATGTCAAAGAACAGCTCAGCTAATTCAAGCGAAAATATGTGGTCACAGAGCGTTGATCGCAGCGGTGCTGAAATAAGTATTAGTGGAATTTCGGCATCAACTTTGGCGAAAGAATTTGGCACACCAGCTTTTATTTTAGATGAAACAGATTTCCGCACCCGCGCATTAGCTTGGAGTGATTCGCTGCAGGAAAACTTTGGCGATAACGCGGGCACGGTTTATTACGCTGCTAAAGCCTTTATTTGTACCGAAGTTGCTCGCTGGATAACTGATTTAGGAATCGGAATTGATGTTTGCACTTCTGGCGAGTTAGCTGTGGCACTTGCAGGTGGCGTAAACCCAGCCAAAATTGAGGTCCATGGCAACAATAAGTCCCTTAGCGAAATTGAGCGTGCAGTAGAAGTTGGCGTTGGCACCATCGTGATGGATTCAATGCATGAAATCGAGCGCGTTGCCGCAGCTGCAACTAAGTTCGGAAAAGTGCAACGGGTTTACTTGCGCCTAACCCCTGGTATTCAAGCCCACACCCACGAATCTATTTCAACTGCACACGAAGACGTAAAGTTTGGTTTCTCAATTGCCAGTGGTGCTGCTTGGACTGCAATCGAAGCAGTTCGCAAAAATTCATCCCTTGAACTGCGCGGATTTCATTCCCACATTGGTTCCCAAATCTTTGGCGTGGAATCATTTGAATTAGCAGCAGAGCGTTTGATTGGCCTCCTTGCTAAATACCGCGATGCTTTCGGTAGCGAATTGCCTGAACTTGATTTAGGTGGCGGTTATGCAATTGCTTATTTACCTGGCGAAGTAACAGTAAACCCAGCTGATGTAATTCCGGCACTTGCAAAAACTGTTAAGGCGGCATGTGCTGCTGCGAATTTAGCAGTGCCTAAAATTTCAATTGAACCAGGTCGGGCAATTGTCGGCCCAACCATGTTCACTCTTTACGAAGTTGGCACCACCAAAGATGTCACGTTAGAAACTGGCGAGATTCGCAAATACATTTCTATCGATGGTGGCATGAGCGATAACGCGCGCCCAGCTCTCTATGACGCCGAATATTTTGCAGTGCTAGCGAATCGCACATCAACGGCTGCAGTTACAAATTCTCGATTAGTTGGAAAACATTGCGAAACCGGCGATATTGTTATTAGCGAAATTGATTTGCCGGGCGATATCGCCCCAACTGATTTAATTGCAGTTCCAGCAACTGGTGCATATGGCCGTTCGATGGCTAGTAATTACAACCATGTGCCAAAACCACCAGTAATTTCGGTAAAAGATGGCAAAGCCCGCGTAATTGTGCGCCGTGAGACTGAAGCCGATCTACTCAACCTCGATATTTAACGCGCATCACCCCATCTGTGAAAGAATTGGTCAATGAGCAGAGAACTTAAAACCATCTCAATTGGCATGCTTGGCTGCGGTGTTGTTGGCAGCCAAGTTGCTCGCCTGCTCCAATCTGACCAGGAAGAACTTTCCAAGCGCTCAGGCGCTGAGCTAGTCCTTAAGAAAATCGGCGTTCGCACAGCTGGTGCTCGCGAAGGAATTCCGGCAGCACTACTAACTACTGATTTGATGTCAGTGGTTAACGATCCAGAAATTAATATTGTGATTGAAGTAATGGGTGGCATCGAACCTGCTCGAGAGTTAATTTTGGCCGCGATTGCCAATAAGAAATCAGTAATCACTGCCAACAAAGCGCTATTAGCAACTCATGGTCACGAACTTTTCAATGCCGCTGATGCAGCAGGTGTAGATCTGTATTACGAAGCAGCGGTAGCGGGCGCGATTCCAATCATTCGTTCAATGCGTGAATCACTTGCGGGCGATCAAATCACTAGAGTGATGGGAATTGTTAACGGAACTACAAATTATATTTTGACCAAGATGCATGAAGAAGGACGCAACTTTGCCGATGTTTTAGCTGAAGCGCAGAAACTTGGTTACGCCGAAGCAGATCCAACTGCAGATATCGAAGGTCACGATGCGGCTGCTAAAGCGGCGCTACTTGCAAGCTTGGCTTTCCATAGCACTGTTACAATTGATGAAGTTTATTGCGAAGGCATTTCAAATATCAGCGCTGACGATATTGCCGCTGCCAAAGTTATGAACTCGGTAATTAAATTACTCGCAATTGCTGAACTAACTGTGAAAGATGAAATTTCAGTTCGAGTGCACCCAGTTATGTTGCCCTTAACTCATCCGCTGGCAAGTGTGCGTGATGCTTTCAACGCTGTGTATGTCGAATCCGAAGCTGCTGGTCAACTGATGTTCTATGGTCGCGGCGCCGGTGGTGCGCCAACCGCATCTGCAATCTTGGGCGACTTAGTTGCCGTTACACGTCACCGCGCATATTCCACAGTTGGATATGGCGAAAGTGATTATGCAGATTTGGATATCGCACCACTTGGCGATGTGAAATCACAGTTCTTAATCCGCCTCTGGGTAGCTGATAAATCAGGTGTTTTAGCCAGTATTGCCACTGTTTTTGCAAAGCAAGGCGTATCGATTCAAGGTGTTCGCCAATCTGGCATGGGCCTTGATGCTGAACTAATTGTGGTCACTCACGCAGCTACTGAAGATGATTTAGATGCAACAGTTGAGGCGTTAAAAGCAATGGATATTGTTAAAAATGTTGAGAGCGTAATTCGAGTCGAAGGTGTCGGTGCGTAATGGGTTTATTCGGTAATAAAGCAGCTAAATCTGTTGGTGCGCATCAATGGCGCGGAGTCATCGAGGAATACCGCGATCGTCTACCTGTCTCTGCCAAGACGCCAATTGTTTCGCTGCGCGAAGGTGGCACTCCACTTATTTATGCCTGCTATTTATCTGAGCTCCTTGGTAACGATGTTTGGATTAAATTCGAAGGCACTAACCCAACCGGTTCCTTTAAAGATCGCGGCATGACTATGGCGATTTCTAAGGCAGCCGAAGATGGCGCCAAAGCGGTAATTTGCGCGTCAACCGGAAATACTTCAGCAAGTGCTGCTGCCTATGCTGTTAAAGCTGGCATGCGACCAGTTGTGTTAATTCCTAATGGCAAAATTGCAATGGGTAAGTTAGCGCAAGCAATTGCTCACGATTCAACCATCTTGCAAGTAAATGGAAACTTCGATGATTGTTTAACTTTGGCTCGCGATTTAGCAACTGATTATCCAGTTGCTCTAGTTAACTCTGTGAATCCATATCGCATTGAAGGTCAAAAGACTGGCGCCTTTGAAGTTGTAGACATGCTTGGTGATGCCCCGGACATGCACGTGCTGCCTGTTGGTAATGCCGGAAACATCACTGCTTACTGGAAGGGCTATCGCGAATATAACCAAGATCGCATCTCTTCTAAGTTGCCACAGATGTGGGGATTCCAAGCAGCGGGCTCGGCGCCAATCGTTAAGAATAAAATTATTACTAATCCAGAAACAATTGCAACTGCAATTCGTATTGGTAATCCAGCTTCTTGGGCGCAAGCCATCGAAGCGCGCGATTCATCAGGTGGCGTAATTGATTCAGTGACAGATCGCGAAATTCTGGCGGCCTACCGCTTAATTGCAGCTAAAGAAGGCATCTTTGTTGAGCCATCTAGCGCTGCTGGTCTGGCTGGTTTGATCAAATACAAGAAGGCAAAGAAGCTGCCAACTGGTAAAAAGATTGTCATCACTGTTACCGGACATGGATTAAAAGATGTCCAATGGGCACTTGAAGGTGCAGCTAAGCCAAAGATTGTTCCGGTTAACGCTAAAGCTGCTGCAAAGGCGTTAGGTCTCTAGGTCGAAAGAACTAGGGGATAACTAAAATGGCGAAACCAACTTTCCGCGCAACTCCAAGTCAGATTCAAGTTCCGGCAACTAGTGCCAACTTAGGGCCTGGCTTTGATTGCCTTGGATTGGCGCTACAGATGCATGATAAATATGTAGCTCGGGTAATTGATGAACCTGGTTTAGATATTGATGTAATTGGCGAAGGTGCTGACAACCTGCCTCGTAATGAAAAGAATTTATTAGTAAAAGCAATGTTTGCCGGCTTTGATTACTTAGGTGGTCGACCACGCGGGCTGGCAATACGTGCCAAGAATGTAATTCCACATGGTCGCGGTCTTGGTTCATCTGCCAGCGCGATCGTTGGTGGTTTAGCTCTTGCTCGCTCACTTGTACTAGGCGGCGAAGAGAAATTAACTAATGAAGTTATGTTGCAGTTAGCCACAAATCTTGAAGGCCATCCAGATAATGTGGCAGCAGCAATTTATGGCGGCGCCACTGTGGCTTGGCAAGAAAACCAACATGGCAAATTGGTTGCGCAAGCAATTTCACTTGCGGTTGATCATCGAATTTCAGCCATTGCATTTATTCCAGAGACCGCTGTATCAACAGCCAAGGCTCGCAAGCTCTTGCCCGAAACAATTCCTTATCGCGATGCTGTTAATAACTCAACAAATACTGCGCTCCTAGTTCACGCACTAACTCTTCGCCCAGATTTATTGTTTATTTCAACAGAAGATTTCTTGCATCAGTCATATCGCCAAGAAGCTATGCCAGCCTCTTTTGCGCTATTAACTAAGTTCCGCAGCGCAGGCGTCGCGGCCTTTATCTCAGGAGCGGGCCCAACCGTGCTGGTTCTGCATACTGGTGGAGCCACTGAAGTTGCTGAGCTAACTCATGCGGCAGGGGCTAAGTTCCGCGTTGAAGAAGTTGCGATTTCGGCTGCGGGAGTGCTACCGTTCTGACATCTTCTTAGGCGATCTGCCTGTAACACCTGAAGGTAATCTAAAAAAATACCACCGGCTTTCGCCTCAAATATCGTGAAGATATGTAAATATCCTAAATATTTCGCGCATAAGCCATAACTGAAAAGATCAAAATGACCGATACACCTGAAGTAACTCCAGTACGTTCAAGCAGTCCTGAGCTATCAGCGATGACCCTTCCGAAACTCAAGGAAGTAGCCACCCAACTGGGAATTGATGGCGCCGCAAAGCTAAAAAAGGATGCCCTCGTAACTGCAATCGCTGATCTACAAGCAGCAAACCGCGAAGCCGCAAAGGCCGAACGCGAAGCCCGCCGTGAAGCACGAAATGCCAAGAAGCGCGGCAATAAAGATAATTCCAATAACTCAAATAACAGTTCAAACGACGAAGATAGCGACGGCGACGATGAGGGCGATGACAATTCATCAAGCACATCGAACGATTCAAACTCGAATTCAAATTCAAACCGGCCAAACCGCGATCGCAATGACCGTGGTCGTGATCGTCAAGGCCGTAATCGTGATCGTCAAGGACGCGATCGTTCAGATCGTGGTGGCCGCGAAGAGCGCGAAATCGTTATTTCTGAAGATGATGTTTTGCTTCCAGTCGGCGGTATCGCAGACATTATGGAAAGTTACGCATTCATTCGCACCGGTGGTTACCTGCCAAGCCCG
>CAJAFH010000163.1 GCA_903939005.1 uncultured Actinomycetes bacterium
ACTGCGGCGCTCTTTTCGCCAGCTAGTGCGCGGGAAGCGGCACCGGCTGCGCGACGAAGAACTTCGTGGGCGTACTCTTTCTTGGCTTCACCTAGACCAGTGAAAATTAGCAAGCGGGTAGTAGACCCAGGCAGCTTAGTAATTTCGTTGGCAGCGCCAGTTGCCCCTAAGTCCTTAAGGGCTGCGAGCAAGGACTTCTCATCTAGTGAAACTGAACCGGATTCAATCTTTAAAGTATCCGCTTTAGCGCCTTTGGCTAAACCAACAATCAAAATATCGTCGGAAACTAAGGCATCGGATAAACGGATCGACTTCATGGCTCTCCTTATTGTTCGTTCACTTGAACTCGGCTGAGTCTAAAGCAGGAAACCCAGAATATGTAGCGATAGATTGTGCGCCATGAAGCAATCTCCTCTGCATGAGCGCCATTTAGCCCGCAACGCCAAGATGGCCGATTTCGGCGGTTGGCTAATGCCGATCGAATATCCCGGTGCTGGCGTTTTGGCTGAGCACGCGGCAGTGCGTGAGCGAGTTGGCCTCTTTGATGTTTCGCACCTCGGAAAAGCATCGGTTGTTGGTGAAGGCGCACTTGAGTTTCTAAATTCAATGTTAACCAATGACTTAACCAAGATTTCTGATGGGGCAGCCCAGTACTCAATGTTGTGTGACAGTGCCGGTGGCGTGATTGATGATCTAATCGTTTATCGTAATTCCGAAACAGATTTTTTTATTGTGCCCAATGCTTCAAATACCAGTGCAGTCGTTGCGGATCTACAAGCACAGGCACCGAGTGGAATTAAAGTAACGAATCTGCATAACGAGTACGGCGTTATTGCCCTGCAAGGTCCAATGGCCGCGAAAGTTCTAGCGCACTTTGGATTACAGATCGAAATCGATTACATGGCATTTACCTATGTTTCGATTGCTGGTTGCGATGTGATTGTCTGTCGTACCGGATACACCGGTGAATATGGTTTCGAAGTTTTGCCGAAGTGGAGCCAAGCTTTAACTGTTTGGGATGCGTTAGTCGAGCGAGTTGAAGCTAACGAAGGTTTAGTTTGTGGCCTTGGCGCACGAGATACGTTGCGAACTGAAATGGGCTACCCACTTCACGGCCATGAACTTTCTCTAGCAATCTCACCGGTAATGGCAAGTGCGAGTTGGGCAGTTGGGTGGAACAAGGCAAAATTCCAGGGCAGCGAAGTGCTCAAGGATCAGAAAGAGAACGGTGTCACTCGCCGACTGGTTGCGCTTAAATCACTTGACCGGGGGATACCACGCCCGGATATGCAGGTCCTGCATGAGGGTGCTGAGGTTGGCATCGTAACAAGTGGAACGTTTTCACCTAGTCTAAAAACCGGAATAGCTTTAGCGTTAGTGAATTCAGAATTTAAGGTTGGACAACAACTTGAGTTAGATGTACGAGGTCGCACTTCCAGTGTCGAGATTGTTAAGTTACCTTTTATGCCATCGCATGTTCGCTAAGTAACTAGGGGAGTAAGAAAATGGAATATCGCCGCTTAGGTAACACTG
>CAJAFH010000164.1 GCA_903939005.1 uncultured Actinomycetes bacterium
GATTCTTCGCTCCGCAACTATTTAAAACAGCTACCTGGCGTCGATCAAGTCGGCGCTGAAGCCCGCGCTGCCATGTTGGCAACTCGCAGCATTAAGACCACGAGTAAAGCTTGGGCAATTGATACCGCAATCTCAATGGTCGATTTAACAACTCTCGAAGGCGCTGACACTCCAGGCAAAGTTCAAGCACTTTGCGCTAAAGCTTTTCGCCCTGATCCAACTGATTCATCAGTTCCCCGCGTTGGCGCAGTCTGTGTTTACAACGACATGGTTGGCATCGCTCGACAACATTTAGATTTGATTGGCGCGCATGAACTTCCAGTGGCTGCAGTTTCAACTGCGTTTCCATCTGGGCGTGCTTCGATGGCAGTTAAATTGCAAGATACTGAAGATGCCATTGTCGCCGGTGCTGCTGAAATCGATATGGTGATTGATCGTGGCGCTTTTTTAAGTGGTCGCTTGATTGAAGTTTTCGAAGAGATCGTGGCAATTCGAGAAGTATGCGGAGATCGCGCCCATCTAAAAGTAATTCTAGAAACTGGCGAGCTAGTTACATTGGACAATGTTCGCAAAGCTTCATATTTGGCAATGCTGGCAGGTGCGGATTTTATTAAGACTTCAACTGGCAAAGTTGCCCCTGCTGCAACTGCGCCAGTGGTCCTAGTAATGCTCGAAGCAGTTCGTGATTTTTATGACTTGACTAAGGTGCGCATCGGCGTAAAGCCAGCTGGTGGCATTCGCACAACAAAAGATGCCATTAAGCAACTTGTTCTGGTAAATGAAACTGCTGGCCCAGAATGGCTAAATCCTTCACTATTTCGCATTGGTGCTAGCGCCTTGCTAAATGATCTGCTTATGCAACGCATGAAAATGTCCGATGGCTACTACGCTAGCCCTAACTACGTAACGATCGACTAACGAGGCTAATCAAATGAACTTCGAATATGCAGCAGCTCCGGAATCCCGTTCCGTAGTTAAAATCGATCCCGTATATGGCCATTTCATCAACGGCAAATGGGTTAACGGTTCAGCGCATTTCAACTCTATTAATCCCGCTACCGAAGAGGTGCTAAGCAGTATTTCACTAGGTAGTGCCGCCGATGTTGATGCTGCCGTGAAAGCAGCACGAAACGCCTTCGATAAGAGCTGGTCAAAGTTATCTGGTCGCGAACGTGGAAAATACTTATTCCGTATCGCTCGCATTATGCAAGAGCGAGCACGCGAATTTGCCGTCCTTGAGACTTTAGACAACGGTAAGCCAATCCGCGAATCTCGCGACGTTGATGTTCCGCTATCAGCTGCACACTTTTTCTATCACGCTGGTTGGGCTGACAAACTTGAATACGCGGGCGTTGAAACCACCACTGCCCCACATGGCGTAGTTGGCCAAATTATTCCCTGGAACTTTCCGCTACTCATGTTGGCCTGGAAAGTTGCACCGGCACTGGCCACTGGCAACACAGTTGTTCTAAAGCCAGCCGAGACAACTTCGCTAACAGCGCTCTTATTTGCACAAGTTTGTCAGCAAGCTGGATTGCCTGATGGCGTAGTAAACATTGTTACTGGCGATGGCAGCACAGGTTCAGCAATTGTTAATCACCCTGGCATCGACAAGATCGCATTTACTGGTTCAACTGAAGTTGGCAAATTAATTGCTCGCGCGGTGGCCCCAACTAATAAATCTTTAACTCTCGAGCTGGGTGGCAAAGGTGCCAATATCGTATTTGGTGA
>CAJAFH010000165.1 GCA_903939005.1 uncultured Actinomycetes bacterium
CAACTTGCCGCCTCATTGCCATCGCTTGATTATGCCTGCGGGTTAGCAACGGGCCAGTTGTTAAGCGCAGATATTGCAGAACTGCCACTGAAAAATGGCGAACTAGCCGTTCATTCAGTTTCACCAGACGCCGAATTATTAGCGAAGTATGCTGTGCCAGTTGAGCGGTTAACTTGGTGGAAAGAGCGCACAAAACGTGCTTTTTACGCTGGCGCCGAAAGTGAAATTAAAGCGAGAGGCTGGAACTGGTGAATACTTCCACCTCGCTTGCCCGCGTAGTTGTTCGCCAGTTAATTGAAGCTGGCATTACTGATGCCGTGATTTCACCAGGATCACGTAATGCACCAATTTCATTAGCCATGTTTGCCGCTTCTGAAAAAGGTTTGCTTAAGTTACATATTCGCATTGATGAAAGATCTGCTGCCTACTTTGCGTTGGGCCTTGCTAAAGCAAGTGGTCGGCCAGTTCCGATTGTTTGCACAAGTGGCACTGCAGTTGCGAATTATCATCCTGCAGTTCTAGAGGCGCATCACAGCAATGTGCCATTACTCGTTCTAACTGCAGACCGGCCAGCTATTTTGCGACGCACTGGTGCCAACCAAACCACAGAGCAAGCGCGCATATTCGGTGGCGCAGTTCGCTATTTTGCTGATGTTTCTGGGGGAGTATTCCCACTCGAACTTCCACTTGATTCATTGCACCGAGGCCCAGTGCATTTAAATTTACAATTCGAAGAACCATTGCTTCCTGATGAGGACAGTAATTGGTTAAATGAAATCAAAGTCGCTCCAAGAGTTAAACCGGCAGGTAAATCCGCCGGAACTTTGAAAGTAAATACCACTAGAGGCGTATTGATTATCGGACACGATCGTGGTGGCTTAACTGTTGCTGAAGTTTCCAAAATTGCAAGCGATTTAGAGTGGCCGGTAATTTCCGAAGATCCACTTTCTTTTCCACAAGCGATTTCACATGCCGCTCTTTTCTTAGCTTCACCTGCAATTCGTAAAAATTTAGTCCCTGAAACGGTTGTAGTTGTTGGTCGAACCACGCTTTCGCGCCCAATTAATGCCTTGATTGCTTCAGCTAAAACTCAAATTGTGATTGATCCACGTATGGCAACTGTTGATACCTATCGCGTTGCAGATCAACGATTTATTGCAGCTCCCAAAGTTGTTTCTAAGCCAGCTGACCAAGATTGGCATGAACAATGGCGCAAGTTAAGTCTGCGCACAGCCAAGCTAGTAAGTGAAATATCCAATTGGTCGGAAAGTGCTCTAGCTCGAGAGTTAGCAGTTGAGTTAACTGGCGCAGTTTTCATCGCATCATCAAGACCCATTCGTGATCTGGAAAGTTTTGCCACCCCGCGCACTGGAATCGAAACCTTTGCTAATCGCGGGCTAGCTGGTATCGATGGCAACATTTCAACCGCGCTCGGAATCGCAACTGCGCGCCCGAGTGCAACGGCAATTATTGGCGACTTAGCTTTCTTACATGACTTAACTGGTTTAGTTGGAAACACTTCGGCCAACTTGCGCATCATCGCAATTAATAATGATGGTGGTGGAATTTTCTCAACTCTGCCACAAGCAAACGTCGCTGGATTTGAAACTGTGTTTGGAACTCCGCATGGTTTAGATTTAGAAAAAATAGCAGCTGGACTTGGCATAAGTGCGAAAACTATTTCTTCCTTCGCCGAATTAACGAGCGAGCTGGCTAAACCAATTTCTGGAATTTCAGTATTAGTTTGTCAGATGCCTAACCGCGAGAGTAATGCGGCACAGCTAAAAGCACTTGTTGCTAATTTAGAATCAATTTAAAGCGCTGCGCATTGGCGCAAATTTTGCTTCGCTTTCAGCTAACTCTTTCGCTGGCAATGAGCCATTAACAATTCCACATCCGGCAAAAATTCGGATTTCTTTTCCAGAAATCTGACCACAACGCAGTGCTATGCCTAACTCGCCATCACCTGAGGCATCTATCCAACCTACTGGACCGGCATATCGGCCCCGATTTATACCTTCATTGGCGTTAATCAATGCGAGCGCTTTCTGAGTTGGTGTTCCGCAAACAGCTGCAGATGGATGTAATTTTTCTAGCAATGAGAAGCTATCAACCTGCTTAGTTGTTTCAACCAAAGCGCCGGTCACATCGGTAGCTAAGTGCATGACATTGGTTAGGTGCAATACAAATGGTGATTCAGGCACGTTAGTTGATGAGCAGAATGGTTCGAGCGCATCGGCAACTGAGCGCACTGCGTAGTTATGTTCTTCGAGATCTTTGGAAGAACGAGCCAGCGAACCAGCTAGCGCTAAGTCGCGCTCATCATCGCCGGTCTTA
>CAJAFH010000166.1 GCA_903939005.1 uncultured Actinomycetes bacterium
CCAAAGCACCTAGTTTTTCCCGGCCGCCATCTAGCGCGGTTAAGACAAATGGCTTGCCATCAGGTGCGATGCAGTAGCTATTTTCAAAGTGACAACCACGAGATTTGTCGTTTGAGACAACGGTCCAATTATCTTTAAGAACTTTGGTCTTATGAGTGCCACGAGTAATCATTGGCTCGATGGCTAACGCCATCCCTACGACGATCTCTGGGCCAAAACCGGTTTTGCCGAAATTTAAAACATGAGGTGCTTGGTGCATCTCAGTGCCAATGCCGTGGCCGCCGTACTCTTGCAAAATTCCATACTTACCTTGGGCATCGGTATAACTCTCAATCGCGTTACCAATATCGGAAAGTTTTGCACCTAAGCTGCCAGCTGCGATTCCGCGCCACATTGACTCTTCGCAAACATCCATCATCTTCTGATCTGCGGGGTCTACGTTTCCGACACCAACTGAGAATGCAGCATCGCCATGCCAGCCTTCAATGATCGCGCCACAGTCAATTGAAACCACATCGCCATCTTCAATAACTCGATCACCGGGAATGCCGTGAACAATTTCATCGTTAATTGAAATACAGATGGTGGCCGGAAAACCGTGATAACCCTTGAAGTTTGAAGTGCCGCCACCACGTTTAATGTTTGCCGCGGCAATTGCATCTAGCGCATCAGTGCGCATGCCCACTTTGATCGAATCTTTAAGTAGTGCCAGAGTTTCACCAACTAGTAAACCGGCACGACGCATGACCTTTAATTCATCAAGTGACTTTATCTGGATATCCACGGTTAAATTATTTAGCTAATGCGGCTAAGTGCCGTGGTGGCGCGCTCAGTAATTTCAGAAACGGCGCCAGTTGCGCTAATTGTTATGAGTAAACCTTCGCCGCGATAGAAAGCAATGATTGGCTCAGTTTGCTCGTTATAGACCTCTAGGCGACGAGCAATAACTTCGGCCTTGTCATCTTCGCGCTGGTATAGCTCTCCCCCACAGGCAGCACATGCTTGCGCTGTTGCTGGCGATGGTGCGCCACAACCACGGCAGGTTAATCGACTAGAAAGACGCTCAATAATTTCAGAATCAGCAATATTTAATTCCAGAACCGCATCAAGTGGGCTCTTCTGTTCAGCCAGAATTGCGCGCAATACCTCAGCCTGCACAACGTTACGCGGAAAACCATCTAGTAAAAATCCATTGGCAACATCATCGTGAGTTAAGCGATCTTTAACCATCGCATTTGTTACTGAATCTGGCACAAGTTCGCCGCGATCCATAAAACTTTTTGCTTCTTGGCCCAGTGGAGTACCCGCTTTTAAATTGGCACGGAAAATATCACCGGTTGAAATATGCGGAATTGAGTAGTGCTCGGCTAAGAAAACTGCTTGTGTTCCCTTACCAGCACCTGGTGGACCTACCAGGACTAAACGCATTACTTAAGGAATCCCTCATATGAACGTTGTTGCAACTGGCTTTCGATCTGCTTAGCAGTATCAAGACCAACGCCAACCACAATCAGAATTGCAGTTCCGCCGAATGGGAAGTTCTGGTTTGCACCGAATAGCACCAACGCAATAATTGGAATAATCGCAACAAGCGCTAGATAAAGCGAACCTGGCGCAGTGATGCGGGAAAGCACATACTGCAAGTATTCAGCAGTTGGACGTCCGGCACGAATACCAGGAATGAAGCCACCGTACTTCTTCATATTGTCAGCAACTTCTTCTGGATTGAAAGTAATTGCGACATAGAAGTAAGTAAAGAAAATAATTAATAGCGCATAGCTTGCGATGTAAATTGGGTGATCGCCATTTACGAAGTTACGGCCAATCCATACTGCCCATGCTGCCTGGCTATTTGTGAAGTTAGCGATCAGTGATGGAATATATAGAAGAGATGAAGCGAAAATTACTGGGATAACGCCAGCTTGGTTTACCTTAATTGGAATATAGGTACTGGTTCCGCCGTATGCCTGACGTCCAACCATGCGCTTGGCATATTGAACCGGGATTCTTCGTTGCGCCTGTTCGACGAACACCACCGCGGCAACAACTAAGACACCTACCGCCATCACGAAGACGAAAGCGAAGAGACCCTTTTGTAGCTTGATTGACCACAAGTTAGATGGGAAACCAGCTGCAATAGATGTAAAGATCAAGATCGACATACCGTTACCGACACCACGATCAGTGATTAATTCACCAAGCCACATAATTACCGATGTTCCGGCAGTCATTACGAAAATCATCGTAACGATACGTTGCCATGAAGTATCAGGAATGATTGCCTCAGAACATCCGGAAATCAAACGTCCTGGTGTGCGAGCTACTGCGATCAAACCAGTTGATTGCAATACTGCTAAACCAATTGTTAGGTAACGGGTGTATTGAGTTAACTTCGCAGTTCCAGATTGTCCCTCTTTTTTAAGTGTTTCAAAGCGAGGAATAACTACAGTTAAAAGCTGCACGATGATCGATGCGGTGATGTAAGGCATGATTCCAAGTGCGAAAACAGATAACTGAATTAGCGCTCCACCTGAGAACAAGTTAATCAAGCCAAATAGACCACCTGATTGAACATCCTTCAAGCAATTCTGGACGTTCTCATATGAAACACCTGGGGTGGGAACTACTGAACCAAAGCGGAAGAGAGCCATGATCGAAAGAGTGAAGAAGATCTTCTTACGAAGCTCTGGCGTTTTAAAGGCCATTCCGAATGCTGAAAGCATTTAACTTCTCCCTCTTTCGATTAAGACTTATCTAAAACGGATATTAATAGATGGTGCGAATTAAAGGTTGTTGGCAGATCCGCCAGCAGCTGAGATTTTCTCAATTGCTGAGTTTGAGAACGCGTGAGCAGTAACAGTTACCTTCACAGCAATGTCGCCATTGCCTAGAACCTTAACTGGCAAGCTATCGCGAACTGCGCCCTTGGCAATTAGATCAGCAACAGTTACGTCGCCACCCTTTGGGTAGAGAGCATTAATTGTTGAGACGTTAACAACCTGGTATTCGATGCGGGCTGGGTTCTTGAAACCACGTAGCTTAGGCAAGCGCATTACGAGAGGTAGCTGACCACCTTCGAAACCTGCACGAACTGTGTTACGGGCACGAGTACCTTTTCCACCACGACCGGCAGTCTTACCCTTTGATGCTTCACCGCGACCCTTACGAGTCTTAGCTTTCTTAGCACCAGGGGCTGGACGTAAATGATGAAGTTTAAGTGTCATTTTTATTCGACCTCTTCAACCTTGATTAAGTGGCGAACTGCATGAACCATGCCACGAATTTCTGGACGATCTTCTTTTACAACAACATCATTGATGCGCTTTAGTCCGAGTGAACGCAATGTGTTGCGTAGCTCAGGCTTGCTGCCCACCTTTGAACGAAGTTGAGTAACTTTTAAACGAGGCATTAGGCACCTACCTGAATCTGTGAAGCACGGATAATTGCAGCAGGTGCAACATCTTCTAGTGGACGTCCGCGTCGCGCAGCAATTGCAGCTGGGCTCTCGAGTCGACGTAGTGCATCAGCAGTGGCGTGAACCATGTTGATTGCATTATTTGATCCGAGTGACTTGGTTAGTACATCTGTGATGCCTGCACATTCAAGTACGGCACGAACTGGACCACCAGCAATAACTCCGGTACCAGGTGAAGCTGGGCGAAGAAGAACTACGCCAGCTGCATTTTCGCCTTGAATTGGGTGAGGGATAGTTCCTTGGATACGTGGAACAGTGAAGAAAGATTTCTTAGCTTCTTCAACTGCCTTAGCAATCGCTTGTGGAACTTCCTTGGACTTTCCGTAACCAATACCAACTTGACCATTGCCGTCGCCGACAACTACAAGTGCGGTAAAGGAGAAACGACGTCCACCCTTAACAACTTTAGATACGCGGTTGATGAAAACCACGCGCTCCATAAATGGATTCTTTTCCTGCTGGCGGTCATCACGACGTTCGCGCTTTTCGCGACGATCGTTACCCTTTGCAGGCGCTTCTGATGAAGCGTTCTTTGTTGGGTCAATGGCCATTAGAACTCCAATCCATTTGAACGAGCTGCATCAGCAAGTGCTGCGATGCGACCGTGGTACTGGTTACCGGCGCGATCGAATACCACTGATGAAATACCAGCAGCAACTGCGCGCTTAGCGATTAGCTCACCAACTGCACGAGACTTTGCAGTCTTGTCATCAGTTGAAGTGCGGAAATCTGCTTCCATTGTCGAAGCAGAAACAATTGTTTGACCAAGTTCATCGTTGATCACTTGAACGAACAAGTGACGAGTTGAACGTGACACAACAAGACGTGGACGAGTCGCGCTTCCCGCAATCTTCTTGCGAAGGCGGAAGTGACGACGACGGCGGGCATTAGTAGCCGAACCTTTGCGGACTTTTACACCGATTGCCATTACTTCTTACCCGTCTTTCCTTGCTTGCGGCGAACGACCTCGCCGGCTAAACGTAAGCCCTTGCCCTTATAAGGATCGGCCTTACGTAATTTCTTAACCTTCGCAGCTGTTTCACCAACAAGTTGCTTGTCGATGCCAGAGATATGGAACTTAGTTGGTGATTCCACCTTGTAAGTGATTCCGTCCGGTGCTGGGAATTGGATGTTGTGGCTATATCCGAGTTGGAACTCAAGATCTTTACCCTTTTCAGCAACGCGGTAACCAACACCAACAATTTCAATTGTTAGTGAGTATCCGTTTGTTACGCCCTCGACCATATTCGCAACTAGCGAACGTGATAGACCATGAAGTGAACGAGTTACGCGCTCTTCATTTGGACGAGCAACGGTGATTACGCCTTCGCTCTGAGAAACTTGAATTGGCTCAGCAACATTGATTGCTAATGAACCCTTAGGTCCCTTAACTGCAACATGCTGACCATTAATTGTGATTTCAACGCCGCTTGGAACGGCAATTGGCATACGACCAATACGTGACATTAGCGATCACCACACATAGGCGAGAACTTCTCCGCCTACGCCCTGCTTGTTGGCTTGCTTATCAGTAAGCAATCCAGATGAAGTTGAGATGATTGCAACGCCAAGACCACCAAGAACTTTTGGTAGTGCAGTTGACTTTGCGTAAACGCGAAGTCCTGGCTTTGAAACGCGACGAAGACCAGCGATTGAACGTTCGCGGTTTGCACCGAACTTAAGTTCAAGAACTAGAGTCTTGCCAACGCTGTCGGGAGTTTCAGTAACTTCGAAAGAAGAAATGTAACCCTCCTGCTTTAAGATTTCAGCGATACGTGCCTTAACCGATGAAGACGGCATTGAAACCGAATCATGGTAGGCAGAGTTCGCGTTACGCAGACGTGTAAGCATGTCTGCGATCGGATCTGTCATTGTCATACGTGGCCTGTGGCCTTTCTCGAACTGGTTTCTTCACAATTTGTGAAGACCTATTTCGTTGTAGTTAGTGGAGCAGGGCTAAATTTTTTCTTGTTACCAAGAAGCTTTTGTGATGCCAGGAAGTTCGCCGCGGTGTGCCATCTCGCGGAAGCAGATACGGCAGATGCCGAACTTTTGGTAAACAGAGTGTGGGCGACCGCAACGTGAGCAACGGGTATAGCCGCGAACCTTGAACTTAGGCTTGCGAGCTGCCTTTACCTTGAGTGATGTCTTTGCCATTTCTTATGCCTCCTTGAATGGAAAACCGAGGAGCTTAAGAAGCGCACGGCCTTCGTCATCGTTGCGAGCAGTAGTAACAATGGTGATATCCATACCGCGTGGGCGATCTACCTTGTCTTGTTCGATTTCAGTGAATACAACCTGCTCGGTTAGACCGAAGGTGTAGTTACCTTTGCCATCGAATTGCTTTGGTGAAAGACCGCGGAAGTCACGGATACGTGGAAGTGAGATGGAAAGTAGACGGTCTGCAAATTCCCACATGCGATCTCCACGTAGTGTTACGTGAGCACCGATTGGCATATTTTCGCGAAGTTTGAACTGCGCGATTGATTTGCGTGACTTAGTTACTTGTGGCTTTTGGCCAGTGATTGTTGCTAGATCGCGGATTGCGCCTTCGATTAGCTTTGAATCACGAGCAGCTTCGCCAACACCCATGTTTACAACGATCTTGGTCAATGAAGGAATCATCATTGTGTTCTTGAAATTGAACTCGCTCTTTAGAGCAGGTGCAATCTCAGCACGATAACGATCCTTAAGACGTGGTGAGAGAGTTGTTGACATTAGATGTCCTTTCCGGTGCGACGGGAAATTCGCACGTTCTTACCATTGTCATCTTTGCGAACGCCAAGACGTGATGCCTTGCCATCTTCATCTGCAACCATGACATTGGAAATGTGAATTGTTGATTCAACGGTGATGATTCCGCCAACTTTAACGCCACGGTCGCCAGTTGTTTCTTTGGTGTGACGCTTTACGCGGTTAACACCTTCAACTAGAACGCGCTCACCCTGAACTTCGATGATTTTTCCGCTGACGCCTTTATCTTTTCCAGCGATAACCAAAACGGTATCGCCCTTTTTAATCTTGGCCATTTTTAGAGCACCTCCGGAGCAAGCGAGATGATCTTCATGAAGCGCTTATCGCGAAGTTCACGAGCAACTGG
>CAJAFH010000167.1 GCA_903939005.1 uncultured Actinomycetes bacterium
GCTTTATTTAAAATTCCTCGAATTACATCGCCGACAGCATCGACTTCGACTAGAAATCCGTCGTGGCCAAAGGGCGAAGAAATCTCAACCACAGGTTGAGCCGTAGGCGTAAGTTCAGCGATTTCGGCCTGTAAACGCGGGGTAAAGAGGCGATCAGTATCAATTGAAACCACAGTTACCGGGATCTTGATGGTGGCAAGTGCCTTATCTACGCCCCCGCGCTCTCGCCCAATATCGTGCGAGCTCATGGCATCGGTCAAAATTATGTAGGTATTTGGATCAAAGCGATGGGCCAACTTATTGGCTTGATGATCAAGGTATGACTCAACGGCATATCGGCCGGTGTCATCGCCCTGCATTTGGCGACCAAAGCGCACATCCATTTCAGATTCAGTGCGATAAGTCAGGTGCGCGATACGTCGCGCGATTCCCATGCCTTCAAATGGACCTTGCTCTTGCTCGTAGTAATCACCACCATTGAAATACTGATCACTTCTAATTGCCCGAATTTGAATTGAGTGAGTTCCGATTTGATCACCGGTAGCAACTGCACTTGATCCAATTGTGCAGATTGCTTCAACGCGTTCTGGTAATTGCACAGCCCATTCCAGCGAACGCATTCCGCCCAGAGATGGACCAACTGCTAATTTATATTTCTTAATTCCAAGAGCATCGCTGAATTTAACTTCAGCTGCAACCATGTCGCGCACTGTTAAATATGGAAACCGCGAACCCCAACGCTTTCCATCGGGTGCAATCGAAGATGGCCCAGTACTTCCTTGACAGCCACCAATTACATTTGGGCAGACCACATAAAATTTATTAGTATCAAACGGTAATCCGGGGCCAACCATTTGTGGCCACCAACCAGGAACATCAGACCAACCAGTCATTGCATGGTTTACTAAAATTACAT
Source organism: uncultured Actinomycetes bacterium (assembly GCA_903939005.1). Taxonomy (GTDB): domain Bacteria; phylum Actinomycetota; class Actinomycetes; order Nanopelagicales; family Nanopelagicaceae; genus Planktophila. The sequence goes on from CAJAFH010000167.1 coordinate 917, forward strand.
TGTCTTTATCTTTATTTAACTCGCCCCAAGTTTGATAAGCGATTGTTATGTCAGGAAGAACAACACCAGATTCAAGTGTTAAATCACCAATTTTAATAAACTTGCGATCACCTGGATCATCACCTTCGAGCCATGCGCCTGTAACAAGGTGGCGATGTTTCGCTGAATCGTTCTCTGTTGTAGCCATAAATAATCCTTAACGCACTTGCTCTAATCAACTAAGACCAGAACCAGGTCGTCACCCGGAGCACCCCGCCGCGGTGGAGGGTTGCCGTCTAGTAAGCCGGGGCTAGTACCTAGAACTCGTGACCTGGGTAAATCATAACTCGCGGCGCTCGCAGCTGCGAACCTTTTAACTGCGGCTAGCAAGCCTCAAATATCGCTGTTTTCACCTTCGGATGTAACTGTTCGCGCATCTGGATAAAGGCGGCAGCCGGCCAGCCGGCGCTAAAGACTCGGCGAAGTAACAGGGCCAGTGAATAGCCAGGGTTATCAATCAATGCACGATCAAGTGCCTTATGAGCCAATGCGCCTTGACCTGATTCATATGCCACGGCTGCAAAGATCGAAGCAATCGGTGCCACGTAACCAACTGGTGCGATGCGCAATAACTCTTTCCACATTGTCCAATATGCCTCAATGTTTTCAGCGTTATGAATCCCGAGTGCGTAATCGCGCACTTGAATATCAGATAACCGACCAATTACTTGTGCCACTAAATCAGGATCACTGCTCCCCCGGCCAAATTCATAGAGCTGACCTAAATCAACCACCGCTGTTGCGCCATCTCGCTGCTTGTCATTTAGATCTGGCGAATCTTCGTGCACAAAATAACTTTCAACTTGGGCAGTGAATTCGACACCAATATTTGGAAGCGTGGCAATTGAATCAGCTAATTTCGAAACATCGATGAAGGGCAATGTGCGACCGGCCATTACTTGTTCGGCAGCAACTCTAGAACTATCAAAATCTGGCAACGCATTGCCTTCAGGCGGGCAACAAGAAATGTCTTCGCAAATAACGGAACGCCAACGGTTGCCAATTACTTCAATTGATTCCCGGATCGCAATTGCATTCTTCGATAACGAATTAGACATATGGCCCAGAACCTCAGCGCCAGTTTCGTATATCTCAGGTTTTTCACTTGGCACGTAAGCCAACATGAGTGCCGCATCAGCGCCATCGAGCTTTAAGTGATGCGCCAATAGATCATAAGCATCGGTATTTTCATTTTTCGGATAATCAACGCGCATAGCCATCGAAACTAGGTCGCCCTTGATGGCCACTAAAACCAGCGAATCACTTGGGTGATAGCCGATGAGAAATGGAATTGCAGCTAGTAAGTCGTGTGGAGAAGTAAGTGTTGTCATGCCTGTGAACCTAAATTAATTCACCGACTGATTTTCTGACTCAGCTAAACGCTGTGGATAGCTAAAACGCTAATTTCTGCCCAGGGCTAAAACATGAAGCGAGTTGGCGCAATTACCACCGTAACAACAGCAAATACTGTGGTCTTGATCGTGCCAGTTATTGCGCGGGTAGTGCCATTGTGAGTCCAGTTCCCGTTCCAGCTCTGCACCAAAATAATTGGGTAGATGCCCGGGTTCTTATAGGTATGTTTGATTTTGCCATACGGATACGGGCCACCAGGATCAGTCGTACTTAAGAAAGTCCCATCGCCAAAACTCCAAACAAATCCTGGCCGCAACAACACATCTACCACTTCGCCCACCACTGTCACACGAGTAGCAAACTGAGTTGGCAGATCACTCCAGAAATATATTGGCACATTTACTAGTGGTTCGGCTTCAGGTTGATATGCAATTCCACCAGTAGGCAATAATTTTATTAAGCGATCATTTAGGGAAACCGATTCTTCCGCTTTTGGTTTAAGAGTTGGCTTTGTTCGCGGTTTATAAGTTCGCTTAGGTGTTGGCTTAGGTGAAGGTGGCGGTGTTGGTGTTGCAGTTGGCCGCGGAATTAGCTCAGGAAAAATCGGCTTCACAACTGTTGGCTTTGGTACAGGTTTAACAGTGCGCGGTTTTGCCTTCGCCTTAGGCCCACTGCCTTTCTTGCCTTCAATAATTATCTGACCATCTTGGGTGTAAACATCGATGCAGGCGGTATCCACGCAATCAGCAGCGGTCGCTGCATTCAAAGGCACTAGTAGGGTTAAAAGCAGGTAAATAGGAAGTTTTCGCATCTGCGCAGGCTAGGTTCGAATACCAGCCGAAATCAGCGCAGCCTGCAAAAGTGTGGATGATGTGAGAGCCTAGAACTGTGGCAATGCGCGATGGTGATGGATGGGTCGAATGTGACTGCGGGAATCGCCATTGGGGAAAACACGGCGCTGCTGGTTTGCTGCTAATTCGCGACCAACATTTGTTGTTACAACATCGTGCGCCATGGGTGCATAACGGCGATACCTGGGGCGTTCCGGGTGGTGCTCGTGATTCGCACGAAACTATTATCGAAGCAGCAGTGCGCGAAGCGGTTGAAGAAACTGGAATTGATCCAGCACATATTCAACCGATAACTACTTTTTCTGACTTGCATGGAAACTGGCGCTATGACACGGTTTTGGCAACGGCAACTTTGGATTTAGTAGCGCGCGAGTTAAACGATGAATCTCATGAAGTTCGTTGGGTTCATTGGCAAGAAGTTACTCAGCTTGATCTGCATCCGAGTTTTGCAAAAACTTGGCCGCAGGTTTTAGAAATCCTTAATGATTTGATCACACCAGCTTAATTCTGATTCTGGCACATGAGCCACCAAGATAATAGTTTTGCCAGCTTTCGCCGCTGCCTTAAGCAGTTCAATAATTCGATCAGAGCTCTCAACATCTTGGGCAGCAAGTGGTTCATCAAGTAATAGAACTGGTGCATCAACTGCAATTGCTAATGCGATAGCAACACGTTGTCTTTCACCACCAGATAACTGGGTGACTTTACGATTAGCTAAATCGCTAATTGCTAATTTGGCAATTGCAGCGTTCTCACTTGCCAGGGTTGAACCAGCAGTGCGCGCCATGGCTAAAACTTCCTGCACCGTGAAAGCTAAATTAAATGCGGGCTGTTGCAGAACCACGCTGCGCAATTTGGCTAATTCAGCGATCTGGTAGCTTGCTAAATCTTTTTCATTTAACGAAATGGTGCCACAAGCTAATGGCAGATCGCCGGCAATGGCTGCGAGTAGCGTGCTCTTGCCACAACCATTTGGTCCGATGATTGCCGTAATCGTGCCGGCTTTGAATTTAGCGCTAAAGTCTTTGATCACTGAGTTAGCGCCGCGAGTAACTGAGATTGCTTTGATTGAAATCATGACTGGCTCCAACTGCTTTGGCGATTGCGCACCAAGATCGCCAGAATCGGAGCGCCGATCAGGGCGGTAAATAGCCCAACATTTAACTCATTTGGCGCAGCAATGGTGCGGGCCAAGGTATCGGCGACTAACAAAATGGTTGCTCCGAGCAGTGCACTTTGCAAAATCAGCGGGCGATGTTTTGGGCCACCAATTAGCCGCGCAATATGTGGCGCAGCTAATCCCAAGAAAGAAATCGTGCCAACGGTACTAACTGCAGCGCCAATTAAAATCGCCAAAGCAATCAGTGAAATCCGGCGCACTCTGCGCGGATCAATACCAAGGTGTCGAGCAGTTGTATCGCCTAGCGACAATAAATCTAAGTTAGGTGCGACCCAGAGGGCAATCGCGATTCCGAATAAGGTAAATATAAGTAGCGGAATTAGATCGCTTGAATTAGTTAGAGCAAGGGAGCCAAAACTCCAGAACGAAATTGATCTGGCATCTGATCGCGAGATTGCGGTTGTTAAGAGCCCAACTACTGCTGAGATTGTGGCTGATAACGAGAGACCGATAATTACTAAATTAAGTGGTGACACGCTTCGTTCCAGTGTGGCAAAGCGCAACGTCAGCAAGGTTGCAAGCAGTGCACCGATGGCGGCAATTGCCATCGCACCAACTGAACCAATCACAACCACATTTGCCAGTACGCCGATGACAACAGCAAGGGCGGCACCTGCTGATGTTCCCAAGATGGCCGGTTCAGCTAACGGGTTATTGGTTGCACCCTGTGCGAGTGCGCCAGCAACGCCGAGTGCAGCACCCACAATTAACGCTGTAACAATGCGAGGGATGCGAATCTGCCAAAGTATTTCCGCCGCACTGGTATTCGCACCTGTGTGCAACAAAGCCGATAACAAGCCATCTATCTGGGTTGCACCAACGCTTAATGAAACTGCGACCATGGCGAGTAGAAAAACCAGATTAATCGTCAGAAAAGCGCTGCGGCTACGCATTACTAATCACCCCAAAGGCGGCGGCTAATTCATTAATCAGATATGGGGTGCGGGGGCCAAAACTCAAAAGAAGTGAGTCATCAACTGCCACAACTTCGCGATTCTTGCCTGCTTGCGTCTGTGCAATACCTGGCAACTCGACTAGCCCTGATACTCCCCCAACAGATTCGAGACCGGCGATCATGACCAAAATTAAATCTGGATTTAACTGCGCCATAGTTTCAGCAGTTAGCGGCGTAAAAGGCTTGTCCAGTTGTTGAGCTCCAATATCAATGGCCCCCGTGGCATTGATTAAATAGTCAGCCCCTGAGCCTTGCCCACCAACTAAGTAGATCGAACTTGTGCCACGCAAATAAAGAAATGCAACTTTGAGTTTCTTTTTCGTAGTACTGGGCCCAACTAAATTTCCCTTAACTGATTCGGAGAGAATGTTTCTTAAAAGGGCGGCACTTTGCGGGGCTCCGATAGCACTTCCGATTTGATCAACTTTAATTACTAATTCTGCCAAGTTCCAGCTTTGTGAAATCTTAATTATTCGAATTCCGGCTCGTTCTAATTTAGCGATCGCACTACCCGGCCCAGTTGCATCATCAACAATTACCAACGTTGGCTGCAGGGCGATAATGGTTTCGGGAATTACTTGGTGGCCTGAGGTAACTACTGGAACATCTTTTAATTCGGGCGTGCTACTAGCAATATCGCGACCAACTAAATTATCTAGGTATCCCATAGCTGCGATTAATTCGGCAGCGCCATTTGCCAGCGCCACAATTTTCACATCAGTTAATTTCTCAACTGGGGTAACTGAAACGCTGGTTACATCTGCCTGAGTAATTTGGATTTCAGAATTGGATTTACTCTGAGCACATGCTGTGAGCAATAAAATCGGCATCAGTGTGAGCGCCATTACTTTTAAAGTTGGCATCCGACGCATTTCCATATTCTGTCAAAGATTCTTCCGACAGATACGAAAGTTTTGTCGGCTAACCTTTTACTACGCGAGCACTACCGTTTGCATATGCGTAAAACGCTTATTTTGAGCCTTCTTTTCTGCTTAGCGCTGCCGCAAAATTCATACGCTGCCAGTAAATCTATTACCGGCGATCTTGGTCAAACTCTTACCGCTTCAGCAACAATGGTCGCAAATAATGCAGTTATCACCGTAACTGGAAAACGTTTTGATGAAACCGTCGGGCTTTATTTAGCTATCTGCGTGGTTCCTAAAAAAGGATTAGCCCCTACCCCATGTGGTGGTGGCGTTAACAAAGCTGGCGTTGGCGAAGGTTCATTCTGGATTTCCTCAAACCCACCGCCATACGGAGTCGGGTTAGCAGATCCGTTTAAGCCAGGCGGCCGTTTCAGTTACAAAATTCGAGTGAGTAAGAAAATTGGAAAGTTTGACTGCACAAAAGTTAAGTGCGCAATAACAGTAAGAGCAGATCATCTAAGAAGTGAAGACCGAAGCAATGACCTTTATTTACCGATTACATTCAAATAGGAGATCCAAGTGAAAAGAATAGTTCTAGCAATTCTTATTGTGGCTGGCTTAGTAGTTGCACCAACTACAGCGAATGCACAGGCCAAAGTAGTCGGCGGACCGCTAACTGAGTTATCAGCTGCGCCGACAATTAACTTATCGATCAGTGGATTTCCAGCCAAAGGTGGCCTTTACTTCTTGCAGTGCACCGCACCAACTGGGCCAACCCGCCCAACCACTTGTAATGATGCCGCCCAACTCTGGATCTCAACCGAACGTGGTGCCAATTTTCTCCCAACTGCAAATATCGTGTTTAAGCCAGTTGCGAGTTATAAGACTCGCACCGGTGAAGAAATAGATTGCCGCAAAGTTTCCTGCGGTATCTACATTCGCTACGACCACACCAACGGCACAGATTTCAGCGAAGATAACTTCATCGCCCTGACCTTTAAAAGCGGTGACAACACCCCAACTTTGGTTAGTGATGAAATTACTGCCTCAATCGGTGGCGTTGCATTGAGCCAAAGAAACCCAATTACGATGGCTTATCGTGCGCCAGGGCTACTGCTAGCAAGTGCTAAATCAGGTGCTGCGTTGACCTATAAGTCATACGCGCCAGCGTGCACACTGATTGATGGCGTTGTCACCGCCCTTAAAGGCACTGGTGCTTGCGATATCGGCGTGACCTCACCTGGCAACGCTACTTACGGGCCAATTGAGGTTCATTTCCCGATTTATTTGAAGCCTGGCAACGATGGGATTCTGCATAAGGCATATCCGACCACGATGAAGATCTATAAGAGCGTTGCACTTAAGAGCGACAGCTTATTTGGTGAAAAACTGAAGTTTAAAACATCAAGTAAAGCTTGCCGAGTTTTGAAAAACAAAGTGATCGCACTTAAAAAGGGTGAATGCTTGATCTCAATAACTGGGCCAGGTGTGGCAAATCTATTTGCCGGTGTTAAAGACACCCACGCAATTACGATTCAATAAGAGTTCGTAAACCCGCAATACAGAACGCAGTAGTCTTTGAGATTTCAATCTCTGCGCTATTGCCGTTTTCAATTCGCTTAGTTGCCGCATCGGTAAGTGACTGAATCATGCTTAAGGCATAGTTCAGATCGCGCACGCCAATTTCGGTTAACGCAGATGTTAATGGGGCTAGCAACGCACGGTGAGCAGCCCCGATTTCGGCACTTCGGTTAACCGGTAGTGAAGTTGCACTTAACGCTTTAGCTAATAAGTGACGACCATCGGCAATGTATTGCAGGGCTGAATTGATCCAATTAGCAATTGCTTCTTCGGGAACTTTCGCTGGTTCAACGGCTGTAACCAAAATGTCGGTAAATGCTGATAGCTCTTCAATAATTAAATCTGCGACTAGCTCTGCGCTGCTTCCGAAATATTCATAAACTGAAGTTCGGGCTAGCCCTGCTCGTTGCGCAACTGCTGCAACCGTAATTGCTTCACTGCCAGATTCCAGAGCGATTGCTGCGGCAGCGCTAATTAACTCGCTGCGGCGCCATTCGCGCTGTTGCACCAAATTTGAGGTGTTGATCCGAGGCATAGGGCAATCTTTACATTTCTTGGGCTAATCGGCGCAACGAATCTCGCACGACAGCTGAGTCTGAAGTACGCCATAGTGGCGGCATCGAATTCAATAACACGCTGCCATAACGTTTATTCACAATGCGCGAATCCAGGATTGCAACAACGCCCCGATCTGCTTCGGAGCGAATTAACCGGCCGGTGCCTTGTGCCAACAACAGCGCCGCTCGTGGCATCGATACTTGCATGAAGCCACTGCCGCCGGCTTTATCTGCTTGTGCTGCGCGAGCCGCCATTACGGGTTCATCTGGGCGCGGGAACGGAATGCGATCGATAACAACTAGCGAGCAAGCACGCCCCGGCACATCAACGCCTTGCCACAACGACATGGTGCCCAGCAAAATCGAAGTTTCATCGCTGGCGAATTTTTCAACTAACGGACCAACTGAATCGCCACGTTTTTGCGTAATAATCTTGATCGGAAGTTCAGCCAATACTTTTCGCAAGTGCGCATCTGCGGCCTCTACTCCGCGCCAAGAACTAAATAGTGCCAACGTGCGACCACCTGCGGCATCAATTAGTTCACCCAACTCATCGAGCACTTCTTGACTCAAACCATCGCGACCGGGTTCAGGTAAATGTTTTGGTAAATACAAAACACCTTGATTAGCGAAATCAAATGGGGAACCAACATCGAGCATCTGCACATTTGCCGGATCGATTTCATCTTTGGCAACTTCGGTATCTGGGTCACTGCCAACTAAGAAGCCAATTGATTTAGCCATTGCATCAAATGAGTTTCCCACTGTCAGGGTTGCCGATGTGGCAATCACTGGCGTTTTAGTCAAAAGATTAGAGCGCAGAACTTCGGAAACTGAAAGTGGTGCTAAGTAAAGAGTTGAGAAAGTTGGTTCATACCAAAGCACTTGATTATTGCTCTGCTTTAGTAATTTGCCACAAGTAGTTGCGATCTCATTAACCGCGCCTTTAACTCGGGCCCGTTCGGCAATTGTGTCGGAGTCAACGATTTCTTCATCGACAGCAATTAATTGAATAATGGCTTTAGCCGCCTCTAAAACCTTACGAATCGGGGCTTCTAGCGATGATGGAATATCTTCTAAGCGCCCACTCTTAGTGAAATCACCACGAATATCTTGGCCGTAATCATTCATTGCATCATAAAAATCATCGGCCACTTTTACGAAAGTATCTGCGAGCTTGCCGGGCAGATGTTTCCGGGCCATGGCCGCAGCCCTGATGACCCGAGCTGAAGTTAGCTCTTCAGTAACGGCCTGAGTTGTGCGATCCATAAACTCATGAGCTTCATCGAGAATCACCGCATCGCGTTCTGGCAAGATCGGATGCGAATCAACAATTTCAATTGCTAAAAGCGTGTGATTGGTAATTACTACATCGGCAGTTTGCGCTTTTGCTTTAGCTTTAGCCGCAAAGCATTGCGTGCCATAAGCACAAACATCAGCGCCCACACATTCGCGACCAGATAACGAATTGGCTAACCAAACTCGACGATCAACATCAGGTGCATCATCGCGATCACCGCTAACCCCTGGCGTCTTGGCCCAAGCAGTTAACCGATTGGCATCTTTTCCTAAACTAGAAATCTCAAGCAGAACTTCGCCATCAGGGTCAGCAGTTTCCGAATTCATTTTCTGCAAGCAAACATAATTGCCAACACCTTTATATACGGCATAAGTAATTTCGCGACCGAGCGCCTTTTCAAGTGCTGGCACAACTGCTGGCAAATCGCGTTCTACTAATTGGCGCTGCAGCGCAAGGGTGGCAGTTGCAACTAAAACTTTTCGGCCATGAACGAGTGCGGGAACTAAATACGCAAGTGATTTTCCGGTGCCGGTACCTGCTTGCACCATTAAATGATGTTGATCGCTAAGCGCGTTCGCTACAGCTTCGGCCATCTCGATCTGGCCTTCACGAGTTTGCCCACCGATTGCCGCAACGGCAGCCTCAAGGGCTTTGCGGGTTTGGGTAGATAAGGCGCTGCTCATAGAGCC
>CAJAFH010000168.1 GCA_903939005.1 uncultured Actinomycetes bacterium
AATGCCGCATATTGATATGACTGTCGATATGTTGCGCTTCTTTGGTGCAACCGTTGAAGTTGATGCCGCAAATAATATTTGGAAAGTACTGCCCGGAAATCTTAGTGGTCAAGATTTTGTAATCGAACCAGATTTGTCTAATGCGGCGCCATTCTTATCAATTGCCATGATCTGTGGTGGCGATGTCACGATTGCCGATTGGCCTAAAGCAACTACCCAACCTGGCGATCAACTGCGCGATATCTTGACCCAGATGGGCGCTAAAGTTGAATTTGTAAGTAACGGTCTAAAGTTAACTGGCACTGGAAAAATTCATGGCATTGATATTGATTTACATGATGTCGGCGAATTAACGCCTGCTATCGCCGCCCTGTGTGCATTGGCTGATTCACCTTCACATTTACGTGGCATCGGCCATTTACGCTTACACGAAACCGATCGTTTAGCAGCGCTAACTAATGAAATTAACGCACTCGGTGGCAACGTGACCGAAGAAGAAACCGCACTTCATATAACTCCAGGCCCACTACACGCAGGGGTTTTCCATACTTACGATGATCATCGCTTAGCTACGGCAGGTGCTGCAATTGGTTTAGTTGTGTCTGGAATCGAAGTCGAAAATATCGCGACGACCCGCAAAACTTTGCCGGATTTCCCTGGCCTTTGGAGTTCACTTACTGCATGAGTACGCGCGAATACGATGAATCTGATGCGCGAGTGCGCCCAGCGCGCAGCAAGCGCCGCCGTACTAAAGATCGCCCAGCTCATGACGATGCCATATTTTCGTTAGTAACTGCCGTAGATCGCGGCCGCACAACTTGCATTACCGATGATGGCGTAATCGTCACAGCCATGAAAGCTCGTGAACTTGGCCCAAAGTCAGTAGTAGTTGGCGATCGAGTTGGTTTAGTTGGTGATGTAAGTGGAAAAACTGATTCGCTAGCGCGCATCGTGACAATAACCGAACGACGCAATTCACTGAGTCGCACAGTAGATGACGCAGCCAAAGTTGAACGCACGATTGTTGCCAACATTGATCAATTAGTAATTGTGGTTGCCGCTACCAATCCGCCACCGCGTCGCGGTTTAATCGACCGGTTCTTAGTTAGCGCTTTTAATGAAGGTATCGCACCAGTTATTTTGGTGACTAAGACAGATCTAGGTCAGATTCCAGAATTTATGGAAGAGTACAAAACTCTTGGCGTCAAAATTCTGACAACTGCAATTAAAACTGAAAGCAAAGTTGCTGATCTGCAAAGATTGCATGAAATGCTTACTGGAAAAATTTCTGTTTTAGTTGGTCATTCCGGTGTTGGTAAATCAACTTTGATTAATGCCATCGTGCCTGAAGCCGATCGCGCAACTGGGGTAATCAATGATGTTTCCGGCCGAGGGCGCCACACTTCTTCTAGCGCTGTTGCATTGCCACTATTTTCATCTGCACACGTTGGCGCAGTCGGTTGGGTAATTGATACCCCTGGAATTCGTGCATTTGGTCTTTCGCATATTGACCCCAATCGCATCGTCGCCGCTTTCGAAGATTTGAGTCCAATTGCAGCCACCTGCATGACCAATTGCGCTCACCATGGCGCAGGTTGCCAATTAGATATTTGGGCAGCGCCAGATGGCGTAATCGATGAGGTGCGCGCGGCAAGAGTTGCTAGTTTACGATCACTCTTAGATGCACCGAAGGTTGAGCTCGAGCAATAGAATTAGGCTCATTATGAGCGCAAAATACTCGTTGGAATCTGATTTAGAGCTCGCCCTTGAGCTCGCGGCAATCGCCGATGGAATCACGATGGCCCGATATTTAGCCCAAGATTTAGTTGTATTAACCAAACCAGATAACACCCCAGTTACTGATGCCGATAAAGCAACTGAAGAAGCATTGCGCAAACATTTAGCTAAAGAACGACCAGCCGATGGCTTAGTTGGCGAAGAATTTGGAAATGAGAATAAAGATGCTGCGCGCTATTGGGTAATTGATCCAATTGATGGCACTAAGAATTTCATGCGTGGAGTTCCGACCTGGGCAACACTCATTGGACTGGTTGAACGACAAGGCGACGGCAGTGAAAAAGTAATTGCTGGAGCAGTAAGTGCTCCTGCCTTAAATCGACGTTGGTATGCAAGTAGCGGCAATGGCTCATTCACTATTTTAAATGGTGGCAAACCCCGCCAGATTTCAGTTTCCAAAGTTAGCAAAATTGCAGATGCCTCGATTGCTTACTCAGATTTTCAAGGCTGGGGCGATCGCTTAACAAAATTCCATAAGTTGATCGCAGATTGCAGTCGTTCTCGTGGTTATGGAGATTTCTGGTCACACATGTTGGTAGCCGAAGGCGCCGTAGATATTGCAGCTGAACCATCACTTGCACTTTGGGATATGGCAGCCCTTGATGTAATTGTGCGCGAAGCTGGCGGTATTTTTTCAAATCTAACGGGCGAAGTTGGCCCATTCGGCGGTAGTGGTATTTCTACAAACACCTTGCTTCACCCAACAGTTATGGCGGCACTTAAATGATTTATACCTTCAAAGTAAGTGGGATGTCTTGCTCCTCTTGTGTAAACAGTATTGAAGGCGCCTTAAATTCAATTCCTGGCGTTAAAGCAACAGTTAACTTTGCTACCGAGTCAGTTCACGTAAATGCCGAAGACGATGTCTCTACTAAGACACTAATTGCTGCCATTAAAAGCGCAGGTTACGCCGCCACACTAGTTACAGATCCATCGCAATTGGCCCTACATAGCAAGCGTTCTGGACTGGCTTTAGCACTTTCCATACTTTCTGCAGTGCCAGCGATCGCAATTTCAATGATCATGAGCTGGCATCACACTATCGACATGTTCGTGCACGATCAATTAGATGCATTTGGTTTACCTCATCCGCTTTATTCACCAACCGCATGGGTTGCCATCGGCTTAACGGCGCCGCTTATCCTCATTGTGGCATTTCCAATTCACCGAGCTGCATTTAATAATTTCTTAATCTTTATCAATCCTAAACGCAATGGTGCGTTGACGATGGATAACTTGGTTTCCCTTGGTTCACTTGCCGCCTTTGGTTGGTCGATTTATGCCAACGCAACTGGCAATGGTGATGTCTATACCGAAGTGGCGGCAGGCGTTCTACTTTTTGTAATTCTTGGTCGCTACTTAGAAGCTCGAGCAAAGGCAAACGCCGGTAGTGCGCTGCAGTCATTGCTTCAGCTTGGTAGCAAAGAAGTAACAGTTATTCGTTCTGGTCAAGAAGTTATTATCCCAATTGCTAATCTACAAGTAGGCGATGAATTCTTAGTTAAACCAGGTGAGCGAATAGCTTCCGATGGCGAAGTTATCTCAGGTAGTAGCTCAGTTGATAAC
>CAJAFH010000169.1 GCA_903939005.1 uncultured Actinomycetes bacterium
ATTAACTACATAGGTAACATCATCGCCAACTAGTTCGGCACGCTTCTCATCTGCGGCCTTTACTAATAGCTCAAGCTCGGGGCCATCTGCTGCGAAGAGAGTTAGCGCCTCTTCCCTACTTAAAGACCGGGGATTTTCCACAACTTTGGACAGTGCTGCTACGAAAGATGACTTGATAAATACAGAGCTAGAAGTATCTAGGGACTTGAGTTTTTCAGAGATGCTCTGCCAGTCACCGTAAATTGAATCAAAGTCAGAGCGGGAATCAGTATTACGACCTGCAGTATCAATCGAATTACCTAAATCTGTACGACCTAGGCTTTGCAGACTTTCGCCACTTTCCTGCCAAGGCATGCCGACTGGAATAACTTTTGAAATAGCTAAGCCTGAAGGATCAGATAACGCAGCGATGTGGCTCTTCATCTTTGGATCAATCCAGCGCTCTGATGAGAGAACATAATTAGAATAAATTGTTAGCCGTGGTTTTAATTCAAAACCAGCTAATTTACTTTGCTGCTCTAAGAGTTCAATTTCCGGCCATGGTCGTTCAGGGTTTACGTGATCTGCAGTAATTGGCGATACTCCGCCCCAGTCATCAATGCCGGCAGAAATAAGTTCAGCAAATTCAGATGGCTCAGATAAATTTGGTGGTGCCTGAATTCGCATGCGAGGCCCAAAAATCAATCTGGCAACTGCGATGCAAGCAAGGTATTCCTGGCGATCGGCATCTGGCGAATTTCGCATCGCGGTATCTTCTTTGGCACGGAAATTCTGAATAATGATCTCTTGAATATGCCCGTAAGTTTTAGCGATCTCGGCTATCTTTAGAAGTGAGTCAGCGCGTTCAGTAATTGTTTCGCCGATGCCGACCAAGATTCCAGTAGTAAATGGAATATTTAATTTTCCGGCATCTTCAATGGTGCGCAGTCTTACGGCCGGATCTTTATCTGGGCTACCAAAGTGAACTTCACCTTTTTCAGTAAACAGCCTTGATGACGAAGTTTCCAGCATCATGCCCATGCTTGCTGCAACTGGCCGTAACCTGGACATTTCTTCAAAGCTCATCACGCCAGGATTTAGATGTGGCAATAAACCGGTTTCTTCTAGAACCGCAATTGCGCAAGCTCGCAAGTAATCCAAAGTTGAGGAATATCCGCGTTCAGATAACCACTCAGCGGCAACATCCCAGCGATCTTCGGGGCGATCACCCAACGTAAAGAGCGCTTCGAGGCAGCCTGCTTTTGCGCCTTCCTTTGCAATCGCAACTACTTCGGAAATTTCTAAATAGGCCGCTGGCAAATGATTAGGGGTGGTTGCAAATGTGCAGTAATGGCAGCGGTCGCGACACAACCTAGTAAGTGGAATGAAAACTTTAGGTGAATAAGTAATGACCCCTGGTCGGCCGAGTTCGATCAGCCCAGCATCACGAACCCGAGCAGCCGCCTCGCACAATTGAGTGAGTGCTTCATCGCGGGCGCTGAGTAGAACTGAGATTTCATCGATATTTAGAGTTGCGGCATCACTAGCCCGACGAAGGGCGCGACGCATAGAACTCTCGATGACTTGCCTCCGGCTTCTTTCTAGAGTTGGAGAATACTTGATTTCTAGGTTTTCGCAGGTTTGTTCCATTAATCAAATATTTTCCCGCTCGAAAAAGTAAGGCTAATTAATTAGGTCTAAACTGGATTTATGAGCAACTTATTTGATCCCATCACCCTTCGCGGCTTAACTATCAAAAACCGAGTTTGGGTAAGTCCGATGTGTCAGTACTCGGCGATCGATGGCGTAGTGGGCGATTGGCACATGGCGCACTTAGGAGCATTTGCAACTGGTGAAGCTGGTTTAGTCATGGCTGAAGCAACTGGCGTTGTGCCGGAAGGGCGTATCTCAATTGCTTGCCCTGGAATTTATAGCGATGAACAAGTTGCAGCTTTTAAGAAGATTAATGATTTCGCACATACCCAAGGTGTGGCGATGGGAATTCAATTGGCACATGCCGGTCGCAAAGGATCAACCATGCGACCAACTGATGATCATTTAATTGCAACACCTGCCGAAGGAGGTTGGACTACACATTCCGCCTCTGCTCAGGCTTATCACGGTATGCCCGAACCACTTGCGCTAACTGTGCCGCAGATTCATCAGCTAGTAAAAGACTTTGCTCATGCTGCCAAGAATGCAATCAAGGCAGGATTTGATGTAATCGAAATTCACGCCGCCCATGGTTACTTACTGCATCAGTTC
>CAJAFH010000170.1 GCA_903939005.1 uncultured Actinomycetes bacterium
AACGTTGACCATGTTCTGAAACTTCTAGTGAATCAATCTCGCTAAGTTCCAGTTTCACTTCGTCAACAATATTGACTTCGTGATGATCCATTTACTTGCTCGCTTTCTTCACAGCGCTCTTCTTAGCAGCTGACTTTTTTGC
The DNA here is from genome assembly GCA_903939005.1 of uncultured Actinomycetes bacterium. Lineage (GTDB taxonomy): Bacteria > Actinomycetota > Actinomycetes > Nanopelagicales > Nanopelagicaceae > Planktophila. Next base: position 143 of record CAJAFH010000170.1, read on the forward strand.
AACCGGCTTCTTTGCGGTGGCCTTCTTAGCAGTTGCCTTTTTCGGAGCAGCACTTTTCTTAGCCGTTGCCTTCTTGGCAGATTTAGTGACGACTGGCTTTCCACCCAACTTCGCAACTTCGGCTGCTAAAGCTTCGAACTCTGCTCGCTTTACAAAACCCATGCGAAGAACTGTGGACTCGACTTCTTCTTCGATTTTTAACTTTACCGCTTCGCCGCTTTCGCGCACCCAGGCATTTACTGAATTAGCGATCTCTGCTGCTGACTTCTCATTTACGCTGACCTTGTTGATATAGGTTCGCAATGAATCGAATAGATCGTTAGCCATCTTGTTGCTCCTCTACTGCGGCTGCCAGCTAATGCCAGCAAACTCTTACCGCTAGCCTACCTTGCGTACTTTTAAGCGCAATTAGAGCAGCCTAGAACCACATCTAGAGTCGCGTGATCTCGCTTGCATCGATCTGCCAACGACTTGCGAGCCCTGTTGCGCCTCGCCAAAAGCGTCGCTTTATCGAACCAGAAATTTCCACCCATTCCTCAGTTTTCAGCGAACTGGCGCTACGTCGCAGTTTTGAACTCCAGGCGCTGATATCAATTGTGTCAAAGCCCAGTTCATCACTTCGGGCAATCACAATCCGGAACTCAACCACTTTGTCACCGCTGGGCAGCTCTTTCTCAACGCCCATCGAGGAAACTCGGCCCCGCAATAAAACATCATTTAGCGCCAGCGTTGAATCCAACTCAACTGCTGCTTCCTTAATTGCTTTTTTACTCAACTTCTCTTTTACGGTCATCAAAAACTCCTTAATCGAACTCGGAGTTGAATCTTCTATTTAGTGGCTGACAAATATGACTAGCCTGAAGTTTTTGCTGTGGATAGAACTATTCTGAAGCTCGATCTTGAGCATCAGTTGTTTCATCGCCATCAATTTCGGCACATTTGTTAAACCATTCGGTTGCCTCGGCCTTGCGACCAGCGGCATGTAGCGCATCGGCATACGCGTAACGCAAGCGCACTGCCCACTCTTCGCCTTCGGTTTTTAACTCTTTACAAGTTAGCGTGATTACGGCTGCATCGAGTTCGCCTAAATCGCGACGAGCTCCACTTGCCACAATGCGCATTTCAATTTCACCAGCTTTATCTAAACGTTTTACTTCAGGTGAACCAGCCATATCGAGCGCCTTAAGTGGGCGACCTAGTCCTCGTTCGCAATCAGCCATTACTGGCCACGCAGAAACATCTCCCGAAATTCGATTCGCGGCTCGTAATTCTTTCAGTGCAATTTCATAATGACCTGCACGATATGCCGCATACCCAGCACTTTCGCGAACCACAGCTAAGCGACCTGCATGGTGCGCGGCTGCAACGCCATGTTTATGTGCGCGCTCTGGATCTTCATCTGCAAATAAAGCGATGCAAACTAAGTGTCTGGCAACGACTTTAGCGTTCTCAGCCGAAAGGCTTAACAACTCTGCGCGAGCTGTTTTTTCTAATTCTTCACCCGTGACATCTTCGGGAATATCTGGTTCAAAAATTCTTGGACGCAATCGTGATTGATCGCGATCCATTGGCGTCGGACGAATTCCGCGCGGATCATTTGCATCGCGACCTTCGCGATTTCTACCTGGAGCACTTGGTCTAGATGATGAACCACCACGCGCCGGTAAATCTTCGCGACGGCGATCTGAATTCGGTCCTGATGGTCTTGATGAAGGTCTTCCTGAATCAGGGCGTGCTGGGCGACCAGAAGAGTCAGCTGAACCTGGACGAGATGATGGACGACCAGAAGATGGGCGACCAGAAGATGATCCGCCTGATGATGGACGGCCGCTTGATGGACGACCAGAATTATTTGGTCGATCTGAATTTCCGCGACGCTCTTCCATATGCTTATTCTCTTATCTCTATTGAAATTTAAATTGCTTAACCACTCGTTTTACAAAGATATTTTGAAAGCATTTCGCAAAATCTGAATTCAGAATTCATTTCCTGAAATAGCAATCAAAATTATTTACCGAGAAAATAAAAAAGGGGCGCTCATGAAAGCGCCCCTTTTTATAAAAGAAGTCCGGCGACGTTCTACTCTCCCACAAGGTCACCCGTGCAGTACCATCGACGCTGAGAGGCTTAACTTCCGGGTTCGGAATGGGACCGGGTGTTTCCCTCTCGCTATGGTCGCCGAAACGCTATTGAGATAGTCGATCTCTTTAACATTTCACATAGCTATCAATTTTTACTTCAACCGTTTTTCGACGTGTTTCCAGTCGAAGAAACTGCTGAAATAAAAATCAACATTTCTCTATGAAGTTATGGTCTCGACCGTATCTCGAGAACCACACAGTGGACGCGTAGCAACTTTGTAGTTAAATCCTCGGCCTATTAGTAACGGTCAGCTCCAAACCTTGCGGCTCTTCCACTTCCGTCCTATCAACCCAGTCGTCTACTGGGGGCCTTACCTGGTAAACCAGTGGGAAACCTAATCTTGAAGCGAGCTTCCCGCTTAGATGCTTTCAGCGGTTATCCCTTCCGAACGTAGCTAATCGGCGGTGCTCCTGGCGGAACAACCGACACACCAGAGGTTCGTCCAACCCGGTCCTCTCGTACTAGG
>CAJAFH010000171.1 GCA_903939005.1 uncultured Actinomycetes bacterium
CAATGCTTACTCGTGCAATCGGTACCGATGATTTAGTTGCCACTTCACCCGAGGTCGCCTATCACCAACGTGCATTCGATGGCATGAGCAAAATTGCGGCCGGTCTATCTCGCGAGTTCGCAAACCCACCTACCCGTGGACACGCGTGGTATTTCGCTGCTGCTCTAGGTCAAGCTCGCGCAGTTGAGATCGGGCTAAAGCATTTCCGTAGTCTCTATGAAACTTGTAGCGGAGCAATTCTTTGGCAATTCAATGATATGTGGCCGGCAATTTCTTGGGCGGTCCTCGACTACACGGGCTTCCGCAAATTAGCTTGGCATGCAATGAAATCGGCCTACCAACCAAGAGCCATTGTCGTTGGTCGTGTTGATCAAGGTGCTCAAATTACTTTGCTGAATGATCTTCCAGAACCTTGGCAGACAAAAGTAGTTCTCTCATTAATTGATAAGAGCGGCTCGGTCGTCAAGACTCACACAATTGATGTGAACCTTGATCGCTACAGCGTCTCTCGCACACCTGCTACAGAGATTTTTCCTGAGATAGCAAATGGAAATTATGAGGGCTTCATTCTCGCAACTTGTCCAGAGGTTCGTGCGTCTCGTCGTACCACGCTAAGTCCTGCGCTGGAATCTCCTAAGCACGACCTTGTTGCGAGTGCGAAGATTGCATCAGGTGTATTGAAAGTGGAAGTGAAAGCTAATACTTACATTCATGAGCTCTCATTCATGCCTGAACTTCTCGCTCTTGGAACTCAAGTGGATTCTCAAATAGTTTCATTACTGCCTGGTGAAAGTCATACCTTCGCAGTTACTGGAGAATCAAAGGATCTAGCCGAAATCGCTTCGAATATTGATGATCTACTTTGGTCACATAACAGAATCGTGAATCAATAATGCAGATTTCAATAACCCAATGTGGGGCTGTTGCTGATGGTGTAACAAATAATGCGAAACATATTCAAGCTGCAATAAATGAAGTCGCCGAAAGTGGTGGTGGCCGCGTATTGATTCCTGCCGGTGGCTCTTTCTTATCAGGTAGTTTCGAACTCTTGCCTAAGGTTGAACTGCACTTAGAGTCCGGTGCCATCTTGCTTGCAAGTGGTGACTATGCCGACTACTCCCCTGAGCATTCGATAGAGGTATTAACTGAGGGCGAAGTCAACGAAGTTGTTCTACCGAGGCGCGCCTTTATTGTTGGTTTTAGGGCACACGGTGCAAGCATTACCGGGCTCGGAACTATCAATGGAAATGCCGACGCATTTATTGCGACTCGGGGTGAATATATCCATCAGATGCGCGGCCCAATCGGTGGCCGAGATCAATATCTAGAGCGTCCTTTCACAATCTTTTTGATTGAGTCGTACGGCGTCAAGATGGTGGATGTAACTATTACTGACCCAGCTTTCTGGGCAGTTCGCTTTACTGGTTGCAACAATTTGGATATTAACGGCATCCGAATTTTGAGCGATCTGATGGTTCCAAATGGCGATGGAATTGATATCGATCGTTGCCAAGATGTGCGCATAACTAATTCGCATTTTGAAACAGCCGACGATTGCATCTCGTTGAAATCATGTGCTGCCACTTCGCAATATGGATTAGTCGATAACGTGATAATCAACAGCTGTTTTTTCAAATCTACTTCAGGTGCAATCACCTTAGGTACTGAATCAGTTGGCGATATTACTAACGTGATCATCAGAGATTGCATTGTGCGCGATTCCCATCGTGGATTTGCGGTACGTTCACGTGAAGGCGGGACCATCTCGAATGTTTTGATCACTGATTGCATTGTGCAAACGCGAGCCTTTAGCGATATGTGGTGGGGCCACGGTGAAGCACTACATGTAACGGCATTCTCATGGGATGACCCCGAAAAAGGTACAGATGGAAATATCGAGAGAACCTACGAGGGCAAAGTTCGCAACATAACTTTCCGAAATATCATTGTGACTACAGAGGCAAGCACCCTTGTTTGGGCTGCTCATCCAGAGTTAATAAAAGGTGTGCTCTTCGAAAACATTAATCAACATATGATCAATCAATCCAAGTGGCCACATCGCATCGATCTACGCCCTAATGGCATTACTGATGTGATCCGCAGAAAACACAACGCTTTTGACGTAATGAACTCAACTGATGTTGAGATCCGAAACTCTAGAGTGACTTGGGATAGCCAAACTAGATCAATGTATGGAGAGCTAATTGGTAGTGAGAACTCCCCTGGTTTGATACACGAATCGTTAACTGAACGCTAATGGCGGCAAAACTCTCACATCGTCGTGAGATACAAGGCCTGCGCGCCTTGGCTGTACTTGCGGTAATTACGAATCATCTTTTCGCAGATTTTCTACCTGGCGGCTTTCTAGGTGTTGATATATTTTTCTTGCTTTCGGGCTATCTGATAACCGGGCAATTACTCGAACTTTCAACCGCCGGAAATCTCGCCCGTAACCTCTTAAATTTCTATGCGCGCCGTATTCGCCGCATTCTGCCGTCAGCGTTGCTAGTCATCTGGGTAACAGTCGGATTGGCCTATAGATATCTCGGTCCCGTAATCGGAAACGAAACTTTACGAGATGGCCGTTGGTCAACCCTATTCTTTGCAAATTCGCATTATAACTCTCTAAAAGTTGATTACTTTGGCACCGGCACTTCATCGCCACTCCTCCAGCATTATTGGTCCTTAGCCGTAGAAGAGCAGTTCTACATAGTTTGGCCAATTTTGTTACTGCTGATCGTTCTACTTTTTAGGGCCGGTTCGAGCAAGATTCTGTTGGCTGTTTTGTCCGTAGCCACAGTATTTTCATTCATATCAATATTCACAATCGAGCAAGCGTTAACCTACTTTGCGACCCAAACTCGAATTTGGGAATTAGGTATCGGGGCAATAATTGCCTTGGTTGGTTCCAAGCCAACGCCGAAAGTAGTGCAATGGATTGCCTTGATAATTCTGGTCGGTTCGCTCTATTTCATTGATTTGGATAATCAAATTCCAGGTTTTGTCATACTTCCTATTTTGCTAGGTACCGCAATACTTCTTAACGTTTCTGATAACCGTTTGAAGATAATTCTTGGTAACCGCGTTATGCATTACCTCGGCGATCTCTCTTTCGTTCTCTATTTATGGCACTGGCCAATAATTGAGCTGCATCGCCAACTTGGCACTTCCGAACTGACTACTAGTGATTCTTTATCCCTACTGGTTATCACTGTATTAATGGCTGTGATAACCCATCATCTAATTGAAAACCCAATCAGATTCAGCAAATACCTTGCTAGCCACCCTGGAGTAACCGTAGTTTCAGGGTCTGCCGCATTGGTTCTAAGTGTCCTGGCTACCTACTTTTTTGTGAAAGGTTAAGCATGAAAACAACTCTACGAATCTTGCTAATAACGCTGCTGTTTGCACTTATGCCGAGCGCTTATGGTGCTGTCAACAAACCAGGTGGCTCTTGCTCTAAGGCTGGAAATGTAACCACGATCGCCAAAGAGAAGTACAACTGTCAACTAGTTAAGAAGAAGTTAATCTGGGTTAAAGCGTCAAAAACAACAGTCGATCCAATCTTTGC
>CAJAFH010000172.1 GCA_903939005.1 uncultured Actinomycetes bacterium
AATCTTCTCAAGGTGCGCAACGAGAATTCCAGGTGGGACTAAGCGGAATGGGTAATGGTGAGTACGAGAACGAATAGTTGAAATTAACTTTTCAGGTTCGGTTGTAGCAAAGATAAAAATAACGTGGGGAGGCGGTTCTTCAACAACTTTTAAAAGCGCATTCGCAGCCCCTGTTCCGAGTTGATGCGCTTCATCGATGATGTAAATCTTGTAACGAGATTGAACTGGTGCAAAGAATGCTTTGTCGCGCAGATCGCGAGCATCATCAACTAAACCATGTGTCGCTGCATCAATTTCAATTACATCAAGTGAACCCGGACCATTTGCAACTAAGTCAGTACACGATTGACATTTTCCGCAAGGTGTTGGTGTTGGGCCTTCGACACAGTTCAGTGATCGCGCCATGATTCGCGCAGAAGAAGTTTTTCCGCAACCGCGTGGTCCGCTAAACAAATATGCATGATGTGTGCGATCGCCAGAGAGCGCGTTTGATAGCGGAACTGTTACGTGTTCTTGTCCGATGACATCAGCGAAAACCGATGGGCGGTACTTGCGATACAAAGCTAGTGACATCGCTTGTGATCTCCGCTCTTCCTACTCATCGGTGCCGAACTCTAGTTCTAACAAATAATCTAGTAAGGGATCCCTCGCGCACCCGTCAGAGCACGCCTACCCTTGCTGTATTCCTACCCTGGGGGAGTTCGGACGCGATAACGTCGCGCGAGGGATCTGGTCTAAGCATAGTTATTGCTACCGATAGAGTTCACCTGCTGATTAGGTCTGAGCCAGGTTTTACGCTCAGTTTGGGCCCAATTTGCGCGGGAGGATTCGCATAGCGGCCGAGTGCGCACGCTTGGAAAGCGTGTATAGGGCAACCTATCGAGGGTTCAAATCCCTCATCCTCCGCTCTTAGAGCTTCGACTGAATCACGAATTAATCTATTCGCCAATTGCCCTGGAACCAGTGCCTGATGCAGAATTCAGAAGTTCGGACATTCTCCGCTCTTAGGTTTTTTGTCACTGCGGGTAATCAGGGTTTCTCGCTAAGTTCTCGGAATGAAAATATTCGGGCGTAAGAAAAATGCATCGCACGAAGAACAGCTTTCAAGTCCCAATTCAACAACTAATTTCGAAAATGATTCTCTTCGTGATGATGCATGGGATGCCCGTTATTTCGGTTTAATTCTAGAGTTGGAAGAAGAAAACTCCTCAAGATACGAAAGTCAAACATTGAGAATCCTAAAAGATAAATCTTTTGAATTTTCAATACTCAATTCACAGATCAAATATCAACTCACTCGAACAGGTTGTACATTTTATATTTATGACAGTCGTGGCTTTTGTACAGAGAAATGTTGGACCCGTATGGGTTGGAGAAAAGCATCAAAATTCAGAGCGTTGCCTAATTTTTTCGCAAAGTCTGAGGCTGACGCGCAGATTGATAGAACGAGATAAAAACTAAGCGATACTTAATAACTAGTCACCACTGAACTATTTGGTTGTCTTCCCACAGAACGCCGGTGGTGTCTCCTGGATTAAATTCTCTAGTTGCTAACCAAAGTGCAGTTGCTGCGCCTTGTTCCGCGCTGCGCGGTGCATCTGGGCCACCCATGTCGGTGCGGGAATGATTTGGGCACACTGCATCAACTAAAACTCCGCGCGCTCCTAAGCCAGTTTCATGGGCAATATTTCGCACAAATGCATTAACGCCAGCTTTGCTGATTCGATATGGCGCAAGACCACCAGCATTTCCGGGGCCAGACATACGACCTAAACAAGCAGAATAAATAATGATGCGGCCATTTCGTGCTTCAGCCATTGCAGGTGCTAAGCCATTAACAATTGTGAAAACGGAATCTAAATTAATTGCCAATACGCGGCGCCATTCGGCATCAGTTGTTTTCAACGTCTTTGACATTTTTTCACTCATCACGCCATGAGCCAGAATCATGATTTCAGGAGCAGGTTGTTGCTGCGCAATCAGTTCAACTGCTTTACGAGTTGCCGACATATCTTCTAAATCAATGGCATAGGTTGAGAACTTTTGATTTGGGTATTGGCTTTGCAGAGTTTGTTGAGCAAGCGATAAACGATCTGCGTCCTTTGCAATCATCACGATGTCATGGCCCAACGCAGCGAGAGACTTGGCGTTTTCAAAACCCAAACCTCTGCTTGCACCGGTAATTATTGCTAAAGCCATGAGCAAAGCCTGCCCCAGATTGCCGGAAATTGCCGACTGAAATTGATGTGCGAATTCACTTCCTTGCGTAAAGTACTGACCTATGGCAACTAAAGATCGCACCGGATATTTAACTTGGAAGCATGGCCGAACTTGGTTTCGGGTAATCGGAAACCTCAGATCAGGACAGACTCCAATAGTTGTAATGCATGGCGGCCCAGGTGGAACTCACGTTGGAGTTCTGACAATGGCGAAGCTACTAAACGCCTCAGGTCGCCCGGTAATTGTCTATGACCAACTTGGTTGCGGTAATTCAACTTCGCTAAAAGCCAAGCCAGCTAGTTTCTGGACAATTGAATTGTTCGAAGAAGAACTGACTCGACTTATTAAGCACCTGAAGATTGAAAATCGCTACATGCTCGCAGGTGCATCGTGGGGCGGAATGCTTGCGCTGAATTATGCAATAAAGAAACCAAAAGGTTTAAAGGGTTTAATCATTGCTAACTCGTTACCATCAAGCCGTATGTGGGTTCGCGAGACTCGCAAGCTCGTGGCGAAGTTGCCAGCAAAACATCGCAATGCGATTTATAAATATGAAAAATTAGAGAAATACAAAGCTAAGGAATATCTAGCTGCCAATGTTGAATTCGCCAAACGGCACATCAGGCAGATTCCACAACTAGTTGACTTTGCTCGCAAACCGAAATTCGGAATGCATGTTTACGAAGCGATGTGGGGACCAACTGAATTCACAGTTCGCGGCACACTAAAAGACTGGTCTGTTGAAAAGGAACTTCACCTAATTAAGGTGCCAACTTTCTTCATTAATGGCGAGAAAGATGAAGCAACCCCAGTTATGCATCGCTTCATGAAGGCGCGCGTTAAAGGCTCGCAGTATTACTGCATCAAAGGTGCTTCACATACTGCCCCGGCCGAGGCGCCCCTTGAGTGGATGCAGGTAACAGAGAAGTGGTTAACTACAAAAAAGCTTTAATTATTAACCGTTAAGAGCTGCGACCTCTGCTGCATAAGCTTCACTCCATGCCAGATAAGCCTTTGATGCCTTTGTTGCCAATGGAGTTGCTTTAGTAATTGCCTTCGCATCGTTTTTCTGGATTCCTTTATTAAGTGAGGTAATCGCAGTTTTATACGCAGCGCAGGCTTTCTTAAGCATTGGGCCAGATTTTGGAAAACCCTCTGAAGGAACTAAGGCATCCATTTTGGCAACAGTTGCTAAAACAACTTTTGAACTCTTAGTTGCAGCAGTCTTGTATTTACTCCATTTGCTACCAAATGCCAAGGTAGGTGGCTTTGAGATTGCGGCGTCCCAAGCAACAGTAACTTTGGCGAATTCCTGAGCCAGGGCTGAAACTTGGGTTGAGTAATCAACATCGGCTTGAGTAGCACCGGCAGCTATCGCCGAATTAGGTGCAGCAATTGCCAGCGAAAAAAGACCGATTACGAATAGAGCGATTGATTTCTTCTTAGTTACGGCACGCATTTTCGACTCCTTAGGTAGCTACTTAAATAATTACCGTAAGAAGTGACCAGTTTTATGCAGTGAGTTAGATTTGCACGCCGATGTATTTAGTTTGCAGGAACTCGTGAATTCCATCGAAGCCACCCTCGCGACCTAAGCCAGATTGCTTAACGCCACCGAAAGGTGCGGCAGGGTCTGAGATAACACCTTTGTTGATCGCAACCATTCCAGATTCCATTGCCTCTGCCGTGCGAAGCGCACGAGCTAAGTCGCTAGAAAATACGTAACTAATTAGTCCGAATTCAGTGTCGTTCGCGAGTGCAACTCCTTCGGCATCGGTATCGAAGATAACGACTGGGGCAACTGGGCCAAAGATTTCGTGCTTCAAAATTGGGTTGTCTTTAGCCACTGAGAGCACGGTTGCAGGGTAGAAAGCGCCTACGCCATCGGGGGTTTTGCCGCCGGTTTCGACCTTAGCACCAGCTGCGATTGATTGATCAACTAGCTCAGCGATCTTGTTTCGTTCTTTGACTGAAACGCTGGCGCCAAGTGTTGTTGTGGCATCGGTGCCACGACCAACTACGAAGGCAGACATTGATTTAGTTAGCTCGGCAATGAATTTTTCGGCAATTGGTCGTTGCACATAAATGCGATTTGCTGAAGTGCAAGCCGCGCCACCGTTGCGCATTTTGGCCAACAATAATTGTGGAATCGTGACTGC
>CAJAFH010000173.1 GCA_903939005.1 uncultured Actinomycetes bacterium
CAAATTGAGCATTCTTGTGTTATTTGGAATCGCACCACTTTTAGCAATGGTGGTCATTTGTGTTGAGTTTGTGAAGTAGCGAATCCAGACTGAAGCCAACTTAGCATTAGGTGCATAAGAAGGAACCGCAAGATTTGAGCCGCCTAGGAATGCTGGTGATGCTTTTCCTGACTTAACAGATGGCATTGGGAAGAAAGCCCAGTCAGTTCCAACCTTAGGGATACAGCATGATTCCCAACCATTTGAGTAAGACATGGCAACTTTTTCACCATTGAAAACATCCCACTGAGCGGCTTCAGTTCCTGACTTATCGGCACGTGAAAGAGTATCGCTTACTTCTTTAAAGCGATTTAGACCACGAATTGCCGCATCTGAATCAAGTGAACCAACCCACTTGCTCCCAGATTTTGTTGCAATTGCGCCGCCTTCGTCATAAACAAATGACATCGCTGCATACCAGTATTTTCCTGGCAGGTAGACAGCTGAGAAATCTTTATCACTGCCATATGCGCTCATTAATTTCTTGCCCGCTGCTAGGAATTCAGCATAAGACTTTGGAACTGAAATGCCTTGTGCCGCAAATAATGAAGGGCGGTACATGATGGCACGAGCACCTGCATAGTAAGGAATTGCATACAGTTTGCCGTCGTAACTACCAGCATCTGTTAGCGCCTTTAACCAGGTGCCACTGTTTCCAAATGATGGTTTGTATGAAGTTAAATCTGCAAGTGCTCCTGCAGCTGAATACTTCATAACTTCAGTATTTCCAAACTCAACAACATCTGGCCCTTTTTTAGCCACCAAAGCAGCATCAAGCTTCTTTAAGTGATCAGCCCAAGTTTGAAACTCCACATTTACTTTGACGTTTGGATATGCGCTAGTAAATGCTTTATTTGCATCTGCAAGAGCTGTTCCAAAATCCTTAGCATCTGGCATTAACCAAACGGTAATTGTTTTTGTTGTCGCTGCTTGCGCAACGGTGCTACCGGAAAATGCGACAGCTCCAAGTAGAGCTGTAACACTTATGGCAGCTATTGATTTTGCACGAAGTGTGCGCATTCTGGCCTCCATAAACTTTTCACGACCCTGGGAGGGTTCCAAGGATCTAGTAAGACAGGTATAGACCAATTTTGACCCAATTGCTAGTATTAATGATTGCGATCCGATAACTTTTCTGGGCTTTATGGGCACTTATTGCCCTAGAACTAGCCCTAGGCTAGGTATGCCAGTTGAGTCGGCTGAACCAAAGGGGTGTTTTTTGGCAAAGGAAGAGGTCCGAAAGCAATTTCGCCTGGCCGACCTCCTGCGCTCTGAGATCTCAGACCTGGCCGTGCATGAACCAATTCCAGGCGAACGGGCTTTGGCCGAAAGGTTTGGAACATCGCGGGTCACTATCCGACAAGCGCTTGCCTTGCTGCAAGATGATGGCCTGATTTACACGGTCCATGGTGCCGGGTCATTTGTTGCCCCACCTCGCGTGATCAAACAGATGAAACTACTGTCATTCACGCAAGAGATGAAAATAAAAGGGTTGAAACCTTCGACAAAAGTAATTAGCTCACAATTAATTGAGGATGATGAACACGCTACTGATGACTTTATAGTTGTTGGTGAACCCGCTTATCGAATAGAACGTCTTCGCTTTGGAGACTTAGAGCCACTTTCATTTGAGATTACGTATGTAAATCAAAGTATTGCGCCAAATCTAACTGATCGAGATTTAACAAAATCTCTCTATCACATACTTGAAACCGAATATGGACAAGAAGTTTATAGCGCCGATGAGCATTTAGTTCCGATAATTATTGATACGCGAATAGCGAAGTTCATGAAGATTGCCGATGGGAGTGCTGCAATTAGAATTCAACGCACTGGCTACAACATACGAGGTGAAGAAGTTGAAAGGTCTATTTCAATTCGGCAAGCTACTCGATGGGATTTTAAATACTCGATCCGAATTTAATTAGATAAGTGAAGAGATTTCAATTCCCAAAGCACCTAGTTTTTCCCGGCCGCCATCTAGCGCGGTTAAGACAAATGGCTTGCCATCAGGTGCGATGCAGTAGCTATTTTCAAAGTGACAACCACGAGATTTGTCGTTTGAGACAACGGTCCAATTGTCCTTTAGGACTTTAGTCTTATGAGTTCCACGAGTAATCATTGGTTCAATGGCTAGCGCCATACCGACCACAATTTCTGGGCCAAAACCGGGTTTGCCGAAATTTAAAACATGAGGTGCTTGGTGCATTTCAGTGCCAATGCCATGGCCGCCGTACTCCTGCAAAATTCCATACTTACCTTGGGCATCGGTGTAATTTTCAATCGCATTACCAATATCGGAAAGTTTTGCACCTAAGCGGCCAGCTGCGATTCCGCGCCACATTGATTCTTCGCAAACATCCATCATCTTCTGATCTGCGGGGTCTACGTTGCCGACACCAACTGAGAATGCGGCATCGCCATGCCAGCCTTCAATGATCGCGCCACAGTCAATTGAAACCACATCGCCATCTTCAATAACTCGATCACCGGGAATGCCATGGACTATTTCATCATTAATTGAAATACAAATTGTTGCCGGAAAACCGTGATAACCCTTGAAGTTTGAAGTGCCGCCACCACGTTTAATGTTTGCCGCGGCAATTGCATCTAGCGCATCAGTGCGCATGCCCACTTTGATCGAATCTTTAAGTAGTGCCAGAGTTTCACCGACTAGCAAACCGGCACGGCGCATGACTTTTAATTCATCAAGTGACTTTATCTGGATATCCACGAAAGTAATTATTAACTAATTCGGCTTAGTGCGGTGGTGGCGCGCTCAGTAATTTCAGAAACGGCGCCGGTTGCACTTATTGTTATGAGTAAACCTTCGCCGCGATAGAAAGCAATGATTGGCGCAGTTTGCTCGTTGTAGACCTCTAGGCGACGAGCAATAACTTCGGCCTTGTCATCTTCGCGTTGGTAAAGCTCTCCCCCACAGGCAGCACATGCTTGCGCAGTAGCTGGCGATGGTGCGCCGCAACCACGGCAAGTTAAACGGCTAGAAAGACGCTCAATAATTTCAGAATCAGCAATATTTAATTCCAGAACCGCGTCTAGTGGGCTCTTCTGTTCTGCC
>CAJAFH010000174.1 GCA_903939005.1 uncultured Actinomycetes bacterium
ACCAATAACGGTCACGTAGTTGAAGCTTCCCTTGGTTACTACATCAACCCAATTATTATGATCGCGATCGGCATCATCTTATTAAAAGAGAAGATGCGAAAATTACAGTGGACATCAGTATCAATTGCAGCCCTTGGTGTTTTGGTTTTAACGATTGATTACGGTCGCCTGCCTTGGGTGGCGCTAGCCCTTGCACTCTCATGGGGCACTTATGGATTTATTAAGAAGCAGTTAGGCCTTGGCGCACTCGAAGGTTTAGGTATCGAAACCGCCATAGCAGCCCCGTTTTACTTGGCTTATCTGGCCTGGATCGGGGTTGAAGGTAGCGGTCATTTTGGCAGTGGAATCGGTTTGACCTTACTTTTAATCGGATCCGGTGTTGTAACTGCGATACCTCTGCTGCTTTTCAATGGTGCCGGAAACCGCTTGCCTTACACAGTAATTGGTTTGCTGCAGTTCATTACGCCAACGTTGCAATTCTCAATCGGAGTTTGGGTTCGTCACGAAGCAATGCCAACAGCACGTTGGGCTGGATTCCTAATTATTTGGGCGGCGCTAGTCGTACTGGCTACTGATCTAATTAGATCAAGCCGTGCGGTCGACAACAGCGTCGCATAGCGAAAATAGCGCACCTGTTGCATCATTAACTGGCAATGGGCCAAGGGCTGCGCGAGCATCACGAGCAATTTGCATTAACTGTAGGCGTGATTGATCTAAAGCTTTGTGGTTACGCAATTCTTTTAATACTTGATTAACAACTTTCTTATCCGCAATTGGCTTAGAAAGAAGTTTCTGTAAATCGCGATCAGCTTTATCGGTAGATTTCATAACATTTAAAGTTACTAAAGTTGGTACGCCTTCGAGCAGATCAGTGCCAGGTGTCTTGCCTGACTCTTTTGAGTCACTTGTAATGTCAATAACATCATCGGCCAACTGGAATGCCACGCCAATCTTTTCGCCAAACTTTGTAACAGTTTCAATAACTTCAGCAGATGCACCCGAAGTCATCGCACCGAATCGCGCAGAGGTGGCAATTAGCGAACCAGTTTTGTCGGCAACGACTTGTAGGTAATGCGCTAATGGGTCTTCACCTTTTTGTGGTCCTTGCGTTTCCATAATTTGGCCAATTACCAAACGCTCAAAAGTGCGAGATTGCAATCGAACAGCTTCGGGGCCTAAGTCAGCCAATAGATCAGATGCTTTAGCAAATAAGTAATCACCAGTCAGAATCGCGATGGTATTTCCCCAGCGATTGTTAGCGCTTTCAACTCCGCGCCGAAGCGGGGCTTCATCCATAACATCGTCGTGATAAAGCGTTGCTAAGTGAGTCAGCTCGCAAACTACAGCAGCTTCTAAAATTCCGCGCTTATGTGGGTCACCAAAATGTGAAGTTATCAGCGTTAAAAGTGGCCGTAACCGCTTACCACCAGCGGTTACGAGGTGACGACTGGTTTCAATAACTAACGGATAGTTTCCCTCTATGTGACTGCGCAATAAATCTTCAACTTCTGCCATGCCAGCAGAAAGCGCTACCTCAAGTTCAGTTGAGAGATTCGGAATCCCGATAATGGCCATTAGCGAATAAAGATTGCGAGTGGCTTAATGAAGTCTAGAAGAGGTGCTGGGAAGACGCCCAGGGCTACGGTAATAACTAATGAGACGAAAATGGTTAGTCGAGTAAGGATCGAAGGAATTACTACGCTAGTGCCATCTTCAGTTGCATCGGTAAAGAACATCAGAACGATCACCCGAATATAGAAGAAGGCCGCAATTGCACTTGAAAGCACACCAACGATTACAACTGCTGTAGCACCACTTTCATATGCGGCTGAGAAAATTGCAAACTTTCCGATGAATCCCGAAGTTAGCGGAATGCCAGCGAAAGCAAGTAAGAAGAAAGCAAATGCTGAAGCCACCCAAGGTGAACGCTTGCCGAGCCCGGCCCAACGATTTAGATCGCTAACTTCGCCACTTGAGTCACGCACCAAAGTTACGATGCCG
>CAJAFH010000175.1 GCA_903939005.1 uncultured Actinomycetes bacterium
GATCAGAACAACGTTGCACCGCAAGATTGGTGTGACCGTTTGGTTGCAGATGCTTGGAAACCCAATTGGGCAGCGCTAAATATTGCTAACGATGACTTCATTCGCACTACCGAACCTCGTCACACCGAGCGAGTGCAAAAGTTTTTACAAAGTCTAAAAGATGCTGACCATATTTATGCGGGCAAATACGAAGGCCCATACTGCGTTGGTTGCGAAGAATTCAAACTTCCAGGTGATTTGATTGATTCTGGCGATGAAAAACTTTGCCCAATCCATAGCAAGCCCGTAGAAATTGTTAATGAAAATAATTATTTCTTTCGGCTTTCTGCTTTCACCGATAAGTTGTTGGCACATTACAAAGCAAACCCGCAAAGCTGCCAACCTGAAAGTGCGCGCAATGAGGTTATTTCTTTCCTAGAAGGCGGCGTTTCAGATCTTTCAATTTCACGTTCCACATTTGATTGGGGAATTCCAGTTCCATGGGATACCGATCAAGTTGTTTATGTCTGGTTTGATGCATTGCTTAATTACGCAACTGCAGTTGGACTAACTGATGCCCCAGATTCAGAAGGTGGCAAGAAGTTTGCCCAAACTTGGCCAGCCGATGTGCACTTAGTAGGTAAAGATATTTTGCGCTTCCATGCTGTCATCTGGCCGGCCATGTTGATGGCCGCTGGTCTTGAAGTTCCTAAGAAAGTTTTCGCACACGGTTGGTTGCTAGTTGGCGGCGAGAAGATGAGCAAGAGCAAGCTCACCGGCATCGCACCTAAAGACATCACTGATCATTTCGGCGTTGATGCTTTCCGTTATTACTTCTTGCGGGCAATCCCATTTGGTAGCGATGGCTCATTCTCTTGGGAGGATATGAGTGCGCGTTACACCAGTGAATTAGCTAATGATTTCGGCAACTTAGCTTCACGTTTAGCTGCCATGATTGAAAAATATTGTGGCGGCGTCCTGCCCGCAGTAAGCAATGACGCTGGTTTAAGCGCTGCGTTAGCTGAAACTGTGGCTAAGGCTGATGCTGCGATGGTTGCCCTTGATTTCCAAGGCGGCATCAATGCGATTATGGAATTCTGCAAGCGAGTAAATGGTTACGTAACCGAGAAAGAGCCATGGAAGCTGGCTAAAGACCCAGCGAATCAAGCTGAACTTGAATCGGTTCTTTACAACACTTCTGAATCTTTGCGTGCGTTAGCTGTTTTGTTAAATTCAGTAATGCCAGCAACTTGTGAAATTCTCTGGGAATCACTTGGTGCAAATGAAAAGTTAGGCGCAATTGGTAACCAGCAAATTTCAAAGGTAGCCAATTGGGGTCAATTGCCAGCTGGTTCAAAAGTTACTAAGACACCAGTGCTTTTCCCTCGTCTTGAAGCTGCGGAATAATTCACTTTCATGGCTGATCGGCACAATCGCGATTTAGATCGCAAACCTGCGCCGCTTCCTGAACCGTTGCCAGTCCCTTGCGTTGATGTTCACGCACACATGGAAATAGTTACCGATGCAGCTGCTGATTCAGATGCCGTTGGCCAAGTAATTGCCGATGCCGCATCGGTTGGTATTAATCGCATTGTGCAAGTTGGTTATTCAGCAGAGCAATCACAATGGTGCGTTGCTGCTGCCGAGAAATGGAATACCTCAGTACTCGCAGCGGTAGCGCTACATCCAAATGAAGCACCAGTTGTTGCAGATTTAGATGCTGACTTAGCAATTATCGAAAAGTTAGCGCAGCATCCGCGAGTGCGCGCCATTGGCGAGACTGGCTTAGATTATTTCCGTACGCCACCTGAATTACGTAAACGTCAACAAGATTCCTTTAAATGGCATATCGAATTAGCAAAGCGCACCAATAAAGCGCTAGTGATTCATGATCGCGATTCGCACGAAGATGTACTTTCAATTTTGCAAGAGGTGGGTGCTCCTGAAACGACTATTTTTCACTGTTATTCAGGCGATGCGGCAATGGCCAAGATCTGTATCGAACGTGGCTATATCTTGTCATTCGCCGGCACAATTACTTTTAAAAATGCCCCTGAGCTTCGCGAGGCCGTGAAATTAGTTCCGATTGATCAACTTATGGCTGAGACAGATTCACCATTCTTATCGCCTATGCCCAATCGCGGTGCGCTAAATGTGCCCGCTCAAGTGGCAACGGTTATTCGAGCAATGGCGGCAGAACGTGGCGATGATTTAGCCGAACTCGCAAATGCGTTGAGTGCAAACGCTGAGCGAGCATTTGGAAAGTTCAACTAATGTCGCTACTGGGTGCTGCCGAGATTCGTGAATTAGCCGAGTTACTAGATCTACGCCCAGCCAAATCACTAGGTCAAAACTTTGTAATCGATGGCAATGTTTGCCAGAAAATTGTCCGCGTTGCGGGCGTAACTGCTGATGACATCGCCCTTGAAATTGGCCCTGGGTTAGGTTCGCTTACATTGGCGCTGCTAGAAGTTACCTCTAGCGTGATTGCAGTTGAAATTGATCAACGCTTAGCCGATCGCTTACCAATCACAGTTGCTGAACATAAAGATTCAGATTACAAATTAACCGTCATAAATACTGATGCACTTGCTCTTCGCACATTGCCAGTAGCGCCAACGGTGTTAGTTGCTAATTTGCCCTATAACGTTTCAGTTCCAGTGTTGCTACACCTGCTTGAAATTCTGCCTTCGCTAAATACTGGCGTGGTTATGGTGCAAGCTGAAGTTGCTGATCGCTTAGCTGCTAAACCAGGTACCAAGGAATATGGAATTCCTTCGCTAAAAGCTTCCTGGTGGGCCCAAGTAAGTGGTGCGGGCTCGGTTTCGCGCTCTATCTTCTGGCCAGTACCTGGCGTTGATTCGAAGTTAGTAAGTTTTAAGCGCCACGAAACACCAGGCGATGAGGCCATGCGCAAAGGTGTTTTCCAATTAGTTGATGCCGCATTTGCCCAACGTCGCAAAATGTTGCGGGCTGCGCTATCTGGCATCTTCGGCAGCTCAGCAAAAGCCGAAGCAGTTCTAATTGCAGCAGGAATTGATCCAACGTTGCGTGGTGAATCTTTATTAATTGATTCTTTCTGTGCCATCTATAACGCCAGCCAAAGCGTCAAGTAGAGTTCAATCGTGGCCACAAATTCAGTAACCGTTCGCGTTCCTGCGAAAGTTAATCTGCAACTTTCAGTTGGCCCGCGCGAAAACGATGGCTTTCATGGTTTGGTCACAGTTTTTCAAGCAATTTCTATTTACGATGATTTAACGATTACTCATGCAGCACCCGGTTCAGGTTTGTCACTTTCAATTACCGGTGACCACATAGCGGGCGTGCCAGCTGATGAAACAAACTTAGCTGCCAAAGCTGCTCAAATTATTGCCAAAGAATATGACGTTGAGATCGATGCGACTATGCAGATTCATAAAACTATTCCGGTTGCTGGCGGAATGGCTGGCGGAAGTGCAAATGCCGCTGCTGCAATAGTGGCAATCGATGCGCTCTATTCACTAGGCATGACCCGCGAAGAGATGGTGAAAGTCGCACGACAACTTGGTAGCGATGTTCCGTTTATGTTAAACGGTGGCACTGCTATTGGGCGTGGCCGTGGCGATGAACTAACTGCAGCGCTCTCAAGAGGCACCTACCATTGGGTTTTAGCACTCTCTTCAGCCGGATTATCAACACCATCGGTTTATGCCGAGTGTGATCGTTTGCGTGCTGGTTTAACAATTGCGAATCCACAAGCCAGCGACAAATTAATGCAATCACTATTAGCTGCTGATGAAATTTCAGTTGGCAAACATCTAATTAATGATTTACAGAGTGCAGCTTGTTCGCTGCGGCCAGCGCTGCGTTTAATTCTCGATGTGGGCCAGGAATATGGCGCACTTGGCGGAATTGTTTCTGGCTCCGGGCCGACAGTTGCGTTTTTAGTATCGGATGAAGAAGCTGGCTTAGATTTAGCAGTTGCACTTACCGCCAGCGGAGTTGTTGGAAGTGTCGCAAGAGCAACTGGGCCAGTGCCTGGTGCTCGAGTTATTGAAACGCGTTAACTAATTTACTAAGCAGTCGCGCTAAATCAATCTGCTCTTCTTTAGTTAGCGCCGATAACAATTCTTCTTCGCGCCCAAGTAGATCTTCCATCGCAGCATCAACGGCGTTCATGCCGGTTTTAGTTAACGTAACCAAACTGCCACGGCCATCTGCGGGGTCAGGTTCGCGGGTGATTAGTTTTAACTCTTCTAATCGGTCAAGCCGATTTGTCATGGTGCCACTGGTTACTAAAGTTTCAGCCATTAGCGCACTTGGTGAAAGTTGATAAGGCGAACCTGCGCGACGAAGTGCGGCAAGAACATCAAAGCCCCATGTTTCTAGATCAGCGAATGCACTTCGGCGAGTGATATCTAGTTGGCGCGAAATTCTAGTTACGCGACTAAGTACCGCTAAAGGCGCAAGATCGAGATCGGGGCGTTCTGATTTCCAGGCGGCGATCAGGCGATCTACTTCATCGCGCATTTTTACCCCCGCCCCTTGTAATTTTCTTGGCAATTTTCTTAAGAAATCTCGCTATGGGCAAGGTTAATGGTCAAAAGCAGTCCCTCGGATGAGGGAGAATACGGGTTCCGCCATTGTGTAGTGGCTAGCACATGGGCCTTTGAAGCCCAGGGTCCAGGATCGATACCTGGTGGCGGAGCGATCGCCTAACAAAGTACGAGAAATTGCAGATTAGAATTAAGGCCTGACTAGCAGCAGGGGAGAATCTCTTGGATTGTGCAATTGTCTTAGCCGCTGGCGAAGGCACCCGCATGAAATCTGCAACTCCTAAAGTCTTACATGAAATTGCTGGGCGTTCGTTACTTGGACATGTTCTAGCTGCAGTATCCGAAATAAACCCCGCTCAACTTTGTGTAGTTGTTGGCGCTGGCCGCGAAGCAGTTGAATCACACTTAAAGGAAATCGCGCCAACAGCAAAAACTGTTTTTCAAGATCGCCGTGGTGGTACCGGGCATGCAACTCAATTAGCGCTGGCTGAAATCAAAGTTTCGGGCACAGTAATTATCTTGGCGGGCGATACCCCGATGCTAACTGGCGCTTCACTCAAAGAGTTAGTTGCCGCCCACAAAGCATCAGGAGCAACTGCATCAGTTCTAACTGCCGAACACCCAGACCCAACTGGTTATGGTCGCATTGTTCGCGCCGATGATGGCACTTTATTGCGCATCGTTGAAGAAAAAGATGCCGATGAAGATCAGAAGATGATCTTTGAAATTAACTCAGGTGTATATGCATTCGATGGCGCCAAACTTGCTGGCGCGATTAGCAAATTAACTTCGGCAAATGCCCAAGGTGAACTGTATTTAACTGATGTAATCGAAATTTTACGCAATGAGGGTGGCACTATCGGCGCTGTCTTAATCGAAGACTTTGTCGAAACCCTAGGCGTTAACGATCGCTACCAATTAGCTGAAAGTGCTGCCATGTTGCGCGATCGCATCAATGAAACTCATATGCGCAACGGCGTAACTATTGTTGATCCAACTACCACCTGGATCGATGTCCAGGCTGAAATATCTAACGATGTGACTATTTTTCCTAGCTCGGCCATCTTGGGCAGAACAACGATTGAATGTTGTGCAGTGATTGGCCCACGCACCTCCCTAAACAATTGCCAAGTAGGGCAAGGGGCATCAGTAGTTGAATCAAATTGCACCGATTCTTCAATTGGGGCGGATGCAAACGTTGGTCCATTTACCTATTTACGTGCTGGCACTGTGCTTAAAGAGAGCAGCAAGGCTGGTGCATTCGTAGAAATTAAGAATTCCCAAGTCGGCGCAGGCTCAAAAGTGCCACATCTTTCCTACGTTGGCGATGCCACGATCGGCGTTGGTACAAATATCGGCGCTGCCACAATTTTTGTAAATTACGACGGGGTTGAAAAGCATCCAACTGTTGTCGGCGATCATGTTCGTATTGGTAGCGACACTATGTTGGTTGCACCAGTAAATATTGGTGATGGGGCTTACACCGCCGCCGGTTCCGTAATTACTGAAGATGTTCCGCCTGGTGCGATCGGCGTTGGCCGATCTAAGCAGCGCAATGTATTAGGTTGGGTCATGCGCAAGCGCGCTGGTTCCAAATCAGCACAAGCAGCCGAAGCTAAAGAATCGAAAGGTTAGTAAATGAGCGAGATCCGGTTATCTTCTGAAAAGCGTTTACGACTTTTTGCCGGCCGCGGTTTCCCTGAATTAGCTGATGAAGTTGCTGCCGAACTCGGAATTCCTTTAACACCAACATCTGCATATGACTTTGCTAATGGCGAAATTTTTGTTCGCTTCGAAGAATCGGTTCGCGGTTGCGATGCATTCGTAATTCAAAGTCATACCAC
>CAJAFH010000176.1 GCA_903939005.1 uncultured Actinomycetes bacterium
CATAGATCAACATAATCAGTACCGAGTCGGGCCAGCGAATTATCCAATTCAGCCATCAATGCAGCTCGTGAATTATTCACAGTACGGATTCCATCTGGAAAAGTTATTCCGGCCTTAGTAGCTAAAACAATTTCCTCGCGTCTAAAAAGTGAACCAGCGAGTCCACCGATTACACGTTCGCTATCGCCATCGCCATACACGGCAGCGGTATCAATGAAATTTCCACCCGCATCTAAATACGCTCGCATCTGATCGGCGGCCTCATGCTCATCGGTATCTCGGCCCCAGGTCATAGTTCCCAGACCTAAGCGAGATAGAGATAAGCCGCTATCGCCAGCACGCCTAAGTTCCATGGCGCAAACCTAGCAAGGCAAGGGCCGAATTACTGCGATAACCTTTCAGGGTGCCAAAAATTGTTTTAATCCGACATGCTCATTCGACTGCCAATGCCGCGGGTATTCTCTCTGGTCAATTGCCAAATGTGCATCTCTCAAAGTCCGGTCAAGAGCAAGCTGAACGTTTGGCCGAGCGACTAGGCAAATTAACAATCGCTCAAGTTCAAGTCAGCCCCATGGATCGCTGTTCTGAAACTCTTGCACCATGGCTGACAAGATATGGCAAAGGCGTAACTGTAACTCTTGAACCGAACTTAGTTGAAGTCGATTACGGAAAATGGTCGGGCAAGAAGTTAGCGACACTTTCACGCGCGAAGTTATGGCGCAAGGTGCAAGGTCAACCGAGCGCCGTTACTTTTCCAGATGGCGAGAGTCTGGCACGAATGCAAGTACGTGCGATGCAAACGGTTCACGATTTCTTCGCATCTGATCAGGAGATGACCATCATGGTTTCTCACGGCGATGTGATTAAGGCAATTGTGGCAAGTTCAATGGGCATGCATCTAGATGATTTCCAACGAATCGTTATCGATCCAGCTTCCATCACAATCCTTGAGTCAAATGGCGGCGCAATTAGACTCACGCGCCTAAACGATTCGGATTCTTCAGTTAGTGAACTTTTACAAAGCAAAAGCAAGCGCGGCCATTTACTTGGCGGGGGCAAAGGCATTACTAAGTGAGCCGGATTGTTTACGATTTCAATCCGGTAGAACGTTTTGTTTGCGGAACGGTGGGCGAACCTGGTGAACGCAGTTTCTTTATTCAAGCGCGAACTGGGTCACGAATCACCTCAGTTGGGTTAGAGAAAATCCAAGCTGCCGCTTTAGGTGATCGAGTGGGTGCCATTCTCCGAGAGATTAAGCGTGGCAATCCGCTAATTGGCTACTCACGATTAGGCGTTGATACCGAACCCCTAGAGCAGCCAATATTCGAAGAGTTTCGAGTTGGCGTCATAGGCCTCTCATTTGTAACTGACACTGAAATGGTATTAGTTGAACTGCAGTGCGCAACACCAGCTGATTCTGAAGAAGAAGAATTGGTCGATGATGACGAAGACGAAGCACCTGATTTACTTCGGGTATCACTAACTCTGGCCCAAGCCGACGCGTTCGCAAAACGAACTGCAGCAGTCGTTGGTGCTGGCCGATTGCCATGCCCATTCTGTGGAATACCGATTGATAACACTGGGCATTTGTGTCCGAGGGCCAATGGTTACCGCAGATAATCGCGACGAGATCCTTGCCGCACTTGGTTATGGTGATCTCAAAGTTACTGGTCGCTTAGTCGATGCATCGAATGCGACGCTCTTTGGTGAAATCACAGTTGGTGATAAATCATTTAACTGTATTTACAAACCTGTAACGGGGGAGCGGCCCCTCTGGGATTTTCCAGACGGCACATTGGCTAACCGTGAATACGCTGCCTATCTGATTAGTCAAGCGATGCAACTGAATTGTGTTCCGCCCACACTTCTACGCGAAGGACCATTTGGTTTCGGAATGGTGCAACTCTGGATTGATATTGATGAAGACGTTGATCTTGCCGAGCTATACCGAAAGGATTTACCAGGATTACGAAATCTCGCCCTTTTTGATGTCGTAATAAATAATACCGACCGCAAAATCGGTCACCTACTTCCGACTCCTGATGGTCACATCTATGGCTGCGATCATGGCGTTACTTTCCATTCCGATGATAAATTGCGAACAGTTCTATGGCAATGGGAACAGAAAGAGCTCTTGGATTCAGAAATCGAAATTTTGAAAGTGCTTGCTGCAGATCTCGACGGTGATGCTGGCGAAATGATTAAGCAGCTAATCACAAGCGAGGAATTCAGCGCATTAAAGCTACGAGTCGAACGTCTCCAAGCGGAAAAGGTCTTTCCGTCACCGAGCCCAGATTGGCCAGCGGTTCCGTGGCCGCCGTTCTAGGATAGGACAATGCGTTCTTGGCCAACAGTTTCGATTCCAGATGTGGATCCTAAGTATTCGCTGCCGAAACTGACTTTAAAAGACACACTTTCTGGAACTAAGAAAGCGCTACCAACTAAGAGCCTTTATCGCATGTATGTCTGCGGTATTACTCCATACGATGCAACTCACCTTGGCCACGCAGCTACTTATTTAACTTTTGATTTGATTAATCGCTACTTACGCGCAACTGGTGCTGAAGTTCGTTACGTACAAAACATAACTGACATCGATGATCCATTACTTGAACGTGCTAAACGTGATGGCATCGATTGGGAAGATTTAGCTCATTCCCAAATTGAATTATTCCGAGGCGACATGGTTAATCTTCATATCTTGCCGCCGGAAAGTTATATCGGGGCAGTTGAAGCAATCCCACTAGTTACCGAAGCTATAGAAGTACTTAAAGCAGCTGACACAATTTATTCAGTTGATGAGGATCTCTATTTCCAGGTTCGCAGCGATGCTGAGTTCGGAACTCGATCTCACTATTCGCAGGTTGAGATGCAAGAGATTTTTTCACAACGTGGCGGGGATCCTGATCGAGTAGGAAAGAAAGATGTACTCGACTGTTTAGTTTGGTTAGCGGCACGTCCTGGCGAACCATCATGGGACTCACCATTTGGTGCCGGCCGACCAGGTTGGCATATCGAGTGCAGTGCAATCGCACTGGCTTATTTGAAACCAGATCCAGCTGATGATTATGCGATCGATATCCAAGGTGGCGGTAGTGATTTGATTTTCCCGCATCATGAAATGGGCGCTTCTCAGGTAGCGATAATGACTGGCAAACCGTATGCGCAAACTTATGTTCATGCCGGAATGGTTGGGTTAGACGGCGAGAAAATGAGTAAGAGCAAGGGCAATCTAGTTTTCGTTAGTAAATTAGTTGCGGCCGGCGTAGATCCAATGGTTATTCGATTAGCACTGCTAAGCGCTGCATATGGTCGAGACCGCATGTGGACTGATGCAGTATTAGCCGAAGCCACCGCTCGAATGGCTCGTTTGCAAAGTGCTCTTAGTCGCAATGAGGTTGCACCTACCAAAGAGTGCATTGCATTGATCATTGCTAGTTTGGCCGATAATTTAGACACAGTTCGCGCCATCAAGGCGATTGATAGCTGGATAGAGCAGACCGAAAGTGGTCTAACTGGTGGCAGTAGTGGCGAGTTAAGTAGAGCCATTGATACCTTCCTGGGTATCGCGATCTAAACGCGAAAAATTATCTACTGGTAACCTTGGGCCAATGAGCCCCGTAAAAACGCCTTCTTTGCTTCGTCAGGCGTTGGCCGAGCGCATTGTGATTGCAGATGGCGCGATGGGCACGATGTTGCAGGCCGCTGATCCAACACTTGAAGATTTTCAAAATCACGAAGGCTGCAATGAGATACTAAATGTTTCTCGTCCCGATATTGTCGCAAGTGTTCATAATGAATATCTAACTGTCGGCGTGGATGCGATTGAGACAAACACCTTTGGTGCGAACTGGGCGAACTTGGCCGAGTACGGCATTGAAGATCGAATCTACGAGCTAGCTTTCGCTGGTGCCAAGATTGCGCGCGAATGTGCAGATAAATTTTCTACTGCAGACAAACCACGCTTTGTTTTAGGATCTCTCGGGCCCGGAACCAAGTTGCCGACCCTCGGACACACAACGTATGAATTCTTACGCGATGCATATGAAACAGCTGCGCAAGGTTTACTCGATGGTGGATCTGATGCGCTTCTGATTGAAACTACCCAAGATTTATTGCAAGCAAAGGCAGCTGTAAACGGATCGCGTGCTGCGATGGCCAAAGTTGATCGCGATGTAATTTTGATTGCCCAAGTAACTGTTGAGCAAACCGGAACAATGTTGCTCGGTTCAGAAATCGGCGCGGCTCTAAATGCCCTAGCGCCGTTAGAAATTGATTTGATCGGTCTTAACTGCGCGACTGGCCCAGCTGAAATGTCCGAGCACCTGCGCTACCTATCTCAAAATTCCAAGGTCGCACTATCGGTTATGCCGAATGCAGGGTTACCAATTCTTGGTAAAAAAGGTGCCGAATATCCACTTGGTCCCGATGAATTGGCTACCGCTCTAGATACCTTCGTTGCGGACTACGGCATTTCTCTTCTAGGTGGTTGTTGCGGTACGACCCCGGCTCACTTGGCAGCAGTTGTAGAAAAATTTAAAGGTCATCAAATCAAGGATCGCAGCCCGGTAACTGAAGCGGGCGCTTCTTCGCTTTACCAATTCGTACCGTTTCGCCAAGATAAAACTTATTTAGCAATCGGTGAGCGCACCAATGCCAATGGTTCAAGAGCATTTCGCGATGCTTTGATTGTTGAAGATTGGCAGACCTGCGTAGAGATTGCCCGCGATCAAATTCGCGAAGGTGCTCACATGCTTGATCTTTCGGTTGACTACGTTGGTCGCGATGGCGCCAGAGATATGACTGAACTTGCTAGCCGATTCGCTACCGCATCTACCTTGCCGATTGTTTTAGATTCAACTGAGCCAGCTGTTCTTAAGGCCGGTCTTGAACAATTAGGTGGCCGCAGTGTTATTAACTCAGTTAACTATGAGGATGGCGACGGCCCAACATCACGTTTCGCCAAGATTATGCCGTTGGTTCAAGAGCACGGTGCCAGCGTTGTCGCGCTAACTATTGATGAAGAAGGCCAAGCGCGTACTAAAGAGTGGAAACTTAAAGTTGCTCGCCGATTGATTCTTGATTTAACCAACAACTGGGGGATGGCTACCGGCGACATCTTGATCGATTGTTTAACTTTCCCAATCGCAACTGGTCAAGAAGAAACCCGTCGAGATGGCATCGAAACTATTGAAGCTATCCGCGCTTTAAAGCTTGAATTCCCCGAAGTACAAACGACTCTGGGCGTAAGCAATGTTTCGTTCGGTCTAAATGCCGCTTCTCGAATCGTGCTTAACTCAGTATTCCTGCATGAATGTGTGGATGCTGGGCTTGATTCGGCAATCGTGCATCCATCCAAGATCACCCCAATGGCCCGCATTGATGCGCGCGCCCGTGAAGTCGCACTTGATCTAATTTATGATCGCCGAACTTATGCTGATGGTGAATGTACTTATGACCCACTTACTGAGTTTCTACAACTATTCGAAGGTGTCGAAGTTGCAGCTACCCGTAACTTGCGCGCTGCAGGTTTGGCTGCGTTGCCTCTTGAAGAGCGACTACAACGTCGCATAATTGATGGCGAGAAAGTCGGACTGGATGCAGATCTAGATTTAGCGATGACGCAGGGAATCAAACCGTTACAGATTATTAACGACCACTTACTTGAAGGCATGAAGGTGGTTGGTGAATTATTTGGTAAGGGCGAGATGCAATTGCCGTTTGTTTTACAGAGCGCTGAGGTAATGAAGAGCGCAGTTGCTTATCTCGAACCACACATGGAAAAGACTGATGACCAAGGTCGCGGTCGCATGTTGCTGGCAACTGTTAAAGGCGATGTTCACGATATTGGTAAGAATTTAGTTGATATCATCTTGTCTAACAACGGTTACCAAGTTGTTAACATCGGAATCAAACAGACCATCAATCAAATTGTGGATGCAGCTCAAGAACATAACGTTGATGCAATTGGTATGAGTGGTCTCTTAGTTAAGTCCACCGTAATCATGAAAGAGAATCTTGAAGAAATTACCGCGCGTGGATTGGATCAAAAATGGCCAATTGTCTTAGGTGGCGCGGCACTTACTCGTGCTTTCGTAGAACAAGACTTAGCCGAGATTTTCCCAGGAGAAGTTCGCTACGCCCGAGATGCGTTCGAGGGCTTGCGTTTAATGGATGCGATCATGGCGGTTAAACGTGGTGAACCAGGGGCTGCGCTGCCTGCGCTACGTGAACGAAAAGTAAAGTCAACTCGCAATATTGAAATCAGTGAAGAGATTGATACCAAGCGCAGCGATGTAGCTCTTGATATTGATATTCCCAATGTGCCGTTCTTCGGATCCCGAATCGTTAAAGGAATTCCGCTTGCAGATTACTCGGGCATGCTTGACGAACGTGCTCTGTTCATGGGGCAGTGGGGTCTTAAAGGTGCTCGTGGTGAATACGATGCAATGGCTGAAACTGAGGGTCGACCACGTCTTCGCGCGCTGCTAAACCAA